>JANXQR010000854.1 GCA_025353435.1 Acidobacteriota bacterium
CAGTATGCGCAGATGAGCAAGATGTTCAAGTCGATGGGCAAGGGCGGCCTGGCCAAGCAGATGATGCGCGGCGGCATGGGCGCGCTGGGGATGGGCAAGCAGAAGTTCGGGCGATGAGCGAGATGACCACCAGCCTGCAGGATCAACTCGACGAGATCACGGCGAATACGCGGCACCTGGTGCAGGCGGAGAGGCTGGCGATCGGCGAGCGCGCGATTGAGGATCTCTTCGCATCCGGAGTTGAAGAGCGCATTCTGCCGGTTGGTGCGATTGCCCCTGAGTTTGCACTGAAGGACTCAAGCGGGAAGATGGTGCGTTCGGCGGATCTATTGGGTGTAGGTCCGTTGGTGATCAAGTTTTTTCGCGGGCGCTGGTGTTCCTACTGCGTGACGGAGCTGGAAACGTGGCGCGACCATTATGGGCAGCTGCGCGAACGCGGCGTGCTGATGGTGGCTGTGGGTCCGCAGATTGAGCGACAGAGCGATTTTATGGCCAACCAGCACGGACTTCCCTTCCCCGTGCTTTCTGATCCGGACAACAAGGTCGCGGAGCAATTCGGACTGGTGTGGAAGCTGCCCGAATACCTGCAGACCTACTATCGCTCGATCCTGGTGAATATTCCGTTTGTGAATGGGGATCAGTCGTGGCGGCTCCCGCTGCCGGCGACTTACGTGATAGCGCGGGACGGCCGTGTGCTGTTCGCCGAAGCGCATGCGGATTTTCGCGTGCGGCCTGAGCCGGAAGAGGCTCTGGCGGCGGCAATTGCGGTGACGGGGCGCTAGCTCTTGCCCGCCTTGGTGGCAGAAACGTCGGCGCCTAGCGTGGGTTGATTCGGAGCCGGAGTGCGCTTGTACTGCAGGTTGAGAATTCCCAGCTGATAGCCGCTTCTGCTCGGATATTTGAGTGACGAAACGTTCTGCGGAAGGTGCTTGGGAGCGAGCAGCCGCCAGGCTTCGGGGGCCTGCCACGGGTCGTATTCGGCATTGGCCATAAGCGCCAAAGCGACGCGGCCACGCTCTTCTTCCATGGCGATCTTGATCTTGTTGGCAGCCACGGATTCGCCAACCCAATAGGCGATATCAAGGCCGGGGACGAAAGCGGCTGCCACCTGGCTAGCGACCTCACCGCCGAAAAGTACACGATTCTCATTGACAACGCGTGCGGCCTGGCGCTGCAGGTTCGCCGCAATTCCGCTCGCCAGGACTGCGGCGAGTTCGTCGTCACTGTGCAGCCGCTCGATCACCGTCAGGGGAACGAGAATGAGCCCGTCGGCCGAGCAGATGTCCTCGCGAAATTTGTTGTCCTCAACTGCATAGAAGCGGAAATGGATCCGGCTGCCATCGTCTGAAGCAAGTCGACTCTGATAGGCCGGAACGAGCTTCATGCCTACCCGCTGGACTCGGTCCTGGAGTGCTCTGTCGGCCGGAATGGTGTGCCAACCGCCCAAGAGCCCAAACTTGACCTTCCCTCCATCCAGTGGCAGGTCACCCTGTTGACTGGCGGGAGCAGCCTTCGTGCTCGAGTTGGCGGGCCGGAAGGGGAACGAATAGACTTCGAACCCCGAAGCCGCCTTAAACTTTACAGGTTTGGGAGGCAGAAAGTCAGCTTTGGAAGCCAAGAGAACGCCGTCCCTGTTGCGCTTGCCCTCGAAGCGCATCCACACGTTGGTACCGGCGTCTGCAAGAGACTTCAGCGATCCTTTGAACGAGGTTTCCGTTGCGCTCGTCATTCGGACGCGGTAGCCATCCGCTTCGAAAATGGGCTCCGTTCCGGTCGAAATAACACGATCGATAACAGCAAAGCCTGACAGCTTCTTGTCCCAGTCGTCGCGAAAAAGTACCTTGACTCCCTTGACTGTCTTTGCATGACCATCAACGGGACCAACCACTTCGACGTAAGCGCCCACCTGAACTGCATCACGCAGGGGGCTGTCCGTGGCCGTGTTCTTATCGCCGATCATGCCGAAACTGGTATCGGGCAGGATGGCAACATGCTCCGCGTTTACATCGAACCCGCTTGGATTGAGGGAGGTAATGTAGCCTTCCACGGCGACTCCCCTGGATTCCTGGGCCGCTGTGCCGGGGAGCGCCATGGTCGAAAGAAATCCGAAGAACACCGCAGAACGTAAGATGTGCGTGGTCATAGCGCGATTGCTCCTGATGAATAGCTCAGAATTATAGAACCCTTTACTGCGTCGGAGCGGTTGCGCTTGCATCCGGAGCAGGTGCGGCGCCGGTTGCCGAACTCCGAGCTTTGTACTGCAACCCGAGAATCTCCAACTGGTAGTCTGCCCGCGACGGGTATTTCAGCTTGGACAGATCCTTCGGCAGATGCCCCGGCCCCAGCAGCCGCCATGCCTCCGGCGCCTGCCAAGGATCGAACCCTGCGTCTGCGATCAGGCCTAGCGCCACGCGGCCTCGCTGACGTTCCATCTTGCGCTGAATTTCATGTGTAACGATGGCACCGCCGGCCCAGCCGCCCGCATAGCCCGCGCTACCCTGCACGACTAACTGCACGGCCAACTCGGCGGCTCCAATCAAGCCCCGGTCGAACTGCATCCGCGCCTGCTGCCGCTGCAGATTTGCCGCCACGCCGTCGGCCAGCAATGCGGCGAGCTGGTCATCGTTCTTGAGGCGCTCGATCACCTTCACGGGCACCATCACCAGGCCTTCCTTGCAGAAAAGATCCGACCGAACGTCATTCTCGTCCACAGCATAGAAGCGGAATGGAATCTTTGCCCCGTCATCCAGCGGCAGATGACGCTGATATTCCGGAACGACGCGCATGCCAATGCTGCGCACCCGCTCCTGCAGCGCATCATCACTTGGCACCGGGTACCAGCCGCAAGAGCCTCCGGCGTCCTCCATCCTGTGCTTGCCGCGAACGGATTGGAAGCTGCCGTCGAAGTCGACCAGACTACCGGGCGGAAACGTCACCGCTTGCGCCTCCAGAAGCAGATTGCGTTTCCGTTTGGACGGCTTCGGCTTGATGAACTCAGCGCTGCTCAAAACGAGGTCGCCGAAGTCATTGCGCCTGCCTTCATAGCGAACCCAGATGTTGGCGCCCACTTCGCTCATCGCAGTCAGTCCGCCTGAAAACCGCAGTTCTGTTCCGGGGCTGACGCGCAGCGCGAATCCGTCGGCGTAATACACAGGCCCGGCGCCGGTCGTGACCATGCGGTCGATGACGCCGAATCCGGAAATCTTTCGGTCGGCGTCATCGTGGACCAGCACTTTTTTGGCGGTCACCGTGTGGGTGCTGGAGTCCTTCAAGCCGCTCACCTCGACATAGGTGCCCACCTCGATGCAGCGCCGCAACTCCACCGCGTCCTTTTTGGAACCGTAGAAAGACACAAACTGCGTATCGGACGGGGTAATCACGTGATAGCCGGCCACGTCGAACTCGTTGGCGGACTGGACGGCACGGATGTCGCCTCGAATCGTGACGGTGTCCGGCAACTGGTCGGCCGCAGACCTCCAGGCCGCCAGAGCCACGGCGAGGGCGAAAACCAAACGATACGCAGGAAAGGACATGCGAACCCCGCGCAATAAACACCTCTCGGCTGAAATTGGGACGAGTATAGCGCAAAATCTCGTGCCCCTGCACGGTCAGCGCTTTGCCGCGAGTTTCAATGCAGCCTCTCCAGCAGCAAGGCTTACATCGCGGATCAGAAACACCTTACTGCGGGATAGTTCTCCGGAGATCAGGGCTACGCGGCTCCGAGGCAACGAGAAGAAATCCGCCAGGAAGGCGATGAGAGCGTCATTGGCGCGGCCTTCAACGGGCGGCGCTTGAACGGCGATCTTGAGTTGAGCTGCCGGGCCTTCCCCGTAGATGCCGGTGATGGCGGTTTTCTTTGCGCCCGGCTGAGCGCGGACGGCGAGGGTGACGCCTTCGCTGGTTTCGCGAATCATTCTGGCGGACCTGCGTAGGGCTTGCGCTTGCCGAAGAGCGCGGTGCCGATACGGATGCGGGTCGCGCCTTCTTCGATCGCGATCGCGAAATCGCCACTCATGCCCATGGAAAGGACATTGAAGTTGAGTCGCGGGTGCGCGGAGGCCCAGTGGTCGCGGATTTGTCGTAGCGCACGAAAACAAGCGCGGGTCTCGTTCTCTGGAATGCCCCATGGTGCGATGGTCATGAGACCGCGCATTTGCAGATGAGACAGGTCGGAAAGGCGCTCGATGAGTTGAGCCGTGTCGGCTGAGTCAGGATCGAGGCCGGCCTTGGTTTCCTCTGTGCTGAGCTTGACTTCGATCAGTACGGGCAAACGCTTATTGAGTTTGGCGGCAGCTTCATTCAGGCGTTCGGCGAGCTTTACGGAATCGAGCGAGTCGATGGCGTCGAACAGTTCGACGGCTCGGGCGGACTTGTTCGACTGCAGGTGACCAATGAGATGAACCCGTATGCTCTTGCTGGCGGATCTTCGAAGCGATGCAAGTTCTTCTGACTTGGCGGCGAATTCCTGGACGCGATTCTCACCGAAGAGGCTGAGACCGAGTGACGCAGCTTCCTCGATGGTGGAAGCCGGGTAGGTCTTGGAGACCGACATCAATTCAATGTCACTTCGGGAACGGCCGGCGCGCCGACACGCCAGTTCGATGGCAGCTTCGATTCTTTCGAGATTCTCCTGCAGCAAGGTCACAACCTCGATTCTAAGGCCGCAATGCAGTTGGGCCTCGGGGCGACTGTCGTCCCCGAAACCACGTTTGCTCAGAGGTGGAGATGTCTGCTCCGATTGATGTTCGACCTGATCAACGAGCGGGTGCCAAAATGACTGTATATTGGGTTGCAGAATTGATTGCACTCGTCTAACAAGCGCACCCCGCTCCGCCAGGCGCGCCGCTATCCAGCTTTGTGCGGCCATTAGTGCAGCTCCTGGACAGGTGCGAAGAAATCCAGCCAGCCAGAATGGAAGGCCCGGCTGCCAGACAGTGAGGGATAGCACGGCATGAAGTACGTGGGATTGACTGACGACCCTGCAAGGCGGAAGGAAGAGCACAACAATCCCCGCGATTGGAAACAACGCACGTTTTCGACCGAGGAAGAGGCTCGGACGTGGGCGAAAGAGTTGCTGGAGCTACCAGAGTGGGAAACGGGCGCAGGCGACCGCGGCTGGAGATACGGATACACCTACACAGTCAGGCCGTGGACGCGGGAATAACCGCCGTTGCTTCCGAACTCTGTCAGCGGCCGTGCTCTTCGAGAAACTTCTCCACTTCGAGGGCGGCCATGCATCCGGTTCCAGCTGCCGTGATGGCCTGGCGATAACGTCGGTCCTGCACATCTCCAGAAGCATAAACGCCAGGAACTATAACTCCGTTGCGTGTGGTGAATACGTTGTCGCGGGTCTTGATGTAACCATCGGCGTCGAGATCGATCTGGCCGTGGAACATCTTGGCGTTGGGTACGTGACCGATGCCGAGGAACATGCCGCTCACGTGGAGAACGTCTTCGATGCCGGTCTTCACGTCACGCAGGCGCAAGCCCTTCACTTCTTTCTCTTCAACGCCCAGAACCTCTTCGACGATCACGTTGGTGCGTAGTTCGATGTTGGGGTGCGCCACGGCGCGTTCCAGCATGATCTTGCTGGCGCGAAAGCTCTCGCGGCGATGCAACACGGTCACCTTGGTGGCGAATCGAGTAAGGAAGAGAGCCTCTTCCATGGCCGAGTCTCCACCGCCGATAACGGCAATCTCAAGCCCGCGGAAGAAGAAGCCATCGCAGGTGGCGCAGCTGGAAACGCCGTGGCCAATCAGGGCCTGTTCGCTCTGCAAACCGAGCCACCGCGCGCTGGCTCCTGAGGCGATGATCAGCGAGCGGGTGTGGATTTCTCCGGCGGAGGTTTGGAGTTTGAATGGATGGGTATCCAGGTCGGCGGCAATGAGATCGGCGACCTGGAATTCGGCGCCAAATCGTGCGGCCTGACCCTTCATGTTTTCAATGAGTTCGGGGCCCTGGATGCCGTCAGGCCAGCCGGGAAAGTTCTCGACCAGGGTAGTAATGGAGAGTTGGCCGCCGGGCTCGTGGCCTTCCAACACCAATGGCTTGAGATTGGCGCGGGCAGCGTAGATGGCAGCGGTAAGGCCCGAGCAGCCTGAGCCCAAAATCACGGTATCGCGGGTTTCTGTCATGCGGTTTTCCTGAAATCGATTGTAGCCGGGCGAAATCCGAAGGCTGCCTGGCCGCTGGAGGATTAGAGACTTCAAATCTTCAAACGATTCGAGGGCGACTACGAAGGAACGCGGGAATTCAATCCCAAATGCCGGGACAGCCGACGGTCGGCTAAAATTAAGCATATGGCGAACCTGACGTTGGTGTACGGCCTGCGGCTGCTTCCCGAGGGTGAGGTCACCGAAATTCACGATGCCACTTTGAAGCTGGTAAATGGCCATGAGGCGCATGTGACCATGCATATACTGGAGGGCTCGCGGGAAGCCATCGAGCGCCAACTCAAACAGAGCCTGGATGCGTTCTTCGACTTCTACCCAGAGATCTAGACACCTTGCGGCTTCGCGAGGCTCACGCCGGTGAGAGTTTCCGCCCGCGAGGAATTAAGGCCAAATGAACGGCGGCCCAATTATTAGAATTTTCCAAGAATCCCCATCTTAGAGCGGACTCATGATTGCACCTCCTCAGTAGCAGGAGCACTTCGCATGACCCGGTTTAGATCCACTTGTTTGCTTAGGG
>JANXQR010000015.1 GCA_025353435.1 Acidobacteriota bacterium
TGAAGTCGGTGCCACCTACGGCGACGTTGTAGGGGGTGGAGGCGAAGCCGTTCACCTGCAGGCCGTTGATGGCCGCGGTTTCAGTGTTGTTGTTGTCACAGCCGGCCGAGCCGCTGTCTCCGGTGGATACAACGACGGAGATTCCCGCTGTCGCGGCCTGCTTCCAGAAGCCAGCCAGGAGCTGGTTGCCAGAATTGCCGAGAGCGAGTTCGCATTCGCCGAAGCTGACGCTGAGTATATCGACCTTGTTGTCGTTGATGGCTTGGTTGATGGCGTTTTGGAGAGTGCCCGAGGTGTAGAAGGTCAGGTTTGCGCCGGGTGCAAGGCCGCCGGAGATTTCGACGTCCAGATAGCCTTCGTCGGTGTCTGAGCCAGCGATTGCGGCAGGGGCGACATTGGTGATGGTGGGTGGTGTGGATTCGTTGAGGAACTTGGTGCGGTAATCGACGACTGTAGAGGCTTGAATAAGGGCGTCGCCGACAATGCCGATGTTGACGCCGGCTCCGGTGTAGGTTGGCCCGCCGGTGGGGAAATTCGCATTCAGAGTGCTGTTGGGTGTGTCGTAGATGGTGGCGGCATCTGCTGGAACGAGATAAAAGAAGAAGCTGCCCATGGAGCCGGTAGTGAGATCGGGCACAGGCCGCTCGGCAGAGGCGGTGGCGGGGACGAGGCGGCGAGTTGAGGGATCGAATTTGCCCACGCCGGCGGGGACGTCCTGAGGCTTTGGCCGGATGGTGTTGAGGTTGGCGACGCCGCTGATGACTGGAGCAAGCGCGGACGGGATGCGAGGGTCGGAGGTGTTGGAAAGGAACTGCTCCCCGTGGTTGTCGAAGGAATGAATGGATATGTGGAGCGCCTCTTCTACCTGGGAGACCGTGCCGGAAAACGCGATGTTGGTCCGGCCCGCAGGAACCGGTTCGACTTTGAGCCCGTGGGACTGCAACCAAGCGACGATGGCCGCGATGTCTGAGTCGGCGGGGCCGTAGAGCTTCCCGAACTGCTCAGGTGTTAACCAGTGGCGGTAGTTCGGCGAGGACTTATCCAATTGCTGGGCCATGAAGCGGTCCAGGTCGGCCTCCTGCTCTGGGGAGCGGGAGAGGACCAGCCGCACGAAGGTGAGTTCGGAGGAGGCAGCGGCCTCTCCCTTGTCGAACTCCGGGCGGGCAGTGGGGGCCACATTTCCTTTTAGGGTCGTGAGGGACGATTCGTCGATAGGACCGCTGATACGAGGCGCAATTGTTGAGTTTTGCGCTGCTGAGCCGGTACAGAAGAGTGAGCTGATCGCGAGGCACGAAGCAAGGGAGACATTGAAGAGGAGGCGTGGGGAAAGCATGGTCGTTCTCACAGACCTTTCTTTTCGGGCTAACACTCGTAGCACTCAACCGGAGCTTCGCAGCATTACCGCAGCCGTGGCTATATTAATTGACTGTGGATGTGGAATTATGGTTTGGCCGCCTGATTTGTTCCTGTTTGTGCTTGTCCAAAACCGGGTCCGAACTTGCCAATTTCGGGAATTGATAGTGGTGAAACCGACGGAGGTCCGGAGCTTTTGCGCGTCATGCCACTTTTTGAGATCGCAAAATATACGCGGGAACGGGTTGTCTGGAGGGCAAGCAAGCCTTCAAATTTCAAATGATGAACAATTTTCTTTTTGACAGCGTTCTGCGAGAATGGTAGCGGTCATGCGAACGAGCCTCTTCATCACCTGTTATAACGACACTCTGTTTCCCGAGACGGGACGGGCTGTGGTCCGACTACTGGAGCGGCTGGGGGTGGAACTGGAGTTCCGGCCGGCACAAACCTGCTGTGGGCAGATGCATGCGAATACGGGATTCCGCGGCGAGGCGTTTTCGCAGGCAAAGCGCTTTGTAAAGTTGTACGCGGACGCGGAGTCGGTGGTGATCCCGTCGTCGTCCTGCGTCGCGATGATACGGGATCAGTACCCGGGGCTTATTGACGAGCTGGGAAATGAATCACTGCGCACGGAATTTGCGACGCTTCTGCCGCGTGTGCGTGAATTGAGCGAGTTTTTGATCGACAAACTGGGTGTGGAGGATGTGGGAGCTTACTTTCCGCACCGGGTAACGTATCACGCGAGTTGCCATGGTCTGCGCGCATTGCACCTGGGAGATCGGCCGTTTCGCTTGCTGAAGAATGTGCGCGGGCTGGAAATGGCGAGTCTCGACAATCTTGATCGTTGCTGTGGGTTCGGTGGGACATTCAGTGTGAAGAATGCCGAGGTGTCGTCGGCGATGCTATCGGCAAAGTTGCAAGACGTGCGGTCGACGGGCGCCGAGTTTTGCACGGCATTGGACAATAGCTGCCTGATGCACCTGGGCGGGGCGCTGCATCGCGAGTTTGCGTCGATGCGGACAATCCACATGGCAGAGATCCTGGCGAGCACAGAAGCGTTGCCCGCGGAAGGGCTGTCATGAATCATCCCGTGATGGATCCGCGCACCGCGGCACCGTTTCCTGAGGCGGCGCTGCCGGTGCTGCGTAACGCGCAACTGCGTAAGAACGTGGCGCACGCAACGGATGTGATCCAGGAAAAGCGCAACCGACTGGTAGCGGAGAAGACCGACTGGCTCGATTTGCGTGATGCGGCCTCGGCGGTGCGCGCGCATGTGCTGGAGCACCTGGGCGAATATCTCGAACAGTTTGAGGAACGCTGCACGGCAGCGGGTGGAATGGTTCACTGGGCCGCCGATGGCGAAGAGGCACGCAGAATCATTGTGGATTTGTTGCGCGAGGAAAATGCCAGCGAAGTTATCAAGATCAAGACAATGACGGCGGCGGAGATCCAGTTAAACCCTGCAT
>JANXQR010000048.1 GCA_025353435.1 Acidobacteriota bacterium
TGAGTTCTTCAAGCTTCCAATAGTCGGCAAGGCGCTCGCCGGGCAGAAATCCAACTGGCCAATCGTAGTAGTGGCCGTCGATGGGATTGGCCAGCGGCTGGCCCTGGCTGTGGCACTGGATGCACACATCGTTGCCGCGTACCGAATCCAGTCGTTCCGGGTTCACGATGTTGTTGCGCGTGGGGTGTTCCGCATGAACGCTTCCCGGCCCATGGCATTTTTCGCAACCAACATTCCATTCCGTGGGCTGCTTCGAAGCAATGTCGTAATTCACGCTGTGGCAGCCGTCGCAGGTTGGTCCGGTGGGCCGGTCAAAGTTGGTCGGACCATAGTAGGGAACCCACCAGTCCGTGCCTGCCTCAACGTGATACGGCAGCCACCTGCCCTTCGCCACATCCCATTGCGCAGGCAGCGGGAAAAGATCGTCGCCACGGCGCGTAAAGTAACGTTGCTTGAACCGGCTGCCGTAAGTAAACGCAACATCGCTGAGCGCAAATGTCCGAACCGGGTCGGGTTTCGCGAAGTCGCCAAGCACGGCTTCAGGATGCTCTTTTGGGTCGAGCAGCACGTTGGCCATGCGCGTCTTCTTCCACCCGTTGTACTGATCAAGGTGACAGACCTTGCAACTCTCCGAGCCTACAAAGTGAGCTTTGGGCGGCACAGTCGCGTCGGGGCTCGCCGCGTTCTGTGCAAACGAACAAGTTCCGGCTGACAACGCAATCGCGATCAGAATTGCCGTTCTGGAAATGGGCAGCAGTTTCCGGCCGTGGCTGTGGGAGATTGCGAATGAAGGTCGTGCAAGGGCACACATGGGCTTGTTTCCTCAAGCAGGGAAGAATGTCATCGATTGCAGACTACACCGCGCGCACGCCCTCCCCGCAAACGAACATCCCACCCTG
Source organism: Acidobacteriota bacterium (assembly GCA_025353435.1). Taxonomy (GTDB): domain Bacteria; phylum Acidobacteriota; class Terriglobia; order Terriglobales; family Acidobacteriaceae; genus Telmatobacter. The sequence continues at coordinate 900 of JANXQR010000048.1, forward strand.
CGATCCTTGCTGCGATCCATCGACCGGTTTCGCAAACAGTTACACTTGTTCCTGTGAAGCCCGCTCACTCGCAAGCCCAACCCAGCCGCAAGGATTTCATCAAGCTCGCCAAGGATCACACCCTGGTCCCGGTCTGCCGCACGCTGACCGCCGACCTGGAGACGCCCGTCTCCGCGTTCCTGCGTGCGGCCTGGCAGGAGCGCGAGTGCTTCCTGCTGGAATCGGTCGAAGGCGGCGAACAGGTGGGCCGCTACACCTTCATCGGACTCTCGCCCTACAAGCGCATCGTCGCCCGTGGCCGCGAAATCGCCATCACCGAGGGCAAGCGCACCACGCACCTCAAGGGCGACATCTTCGCCATCCTGCGCGACGCGCTTGGCGGTCACAATCCAGCGCGCCTCCCCGGCCTGCCGCCATTCACCGCTGGAGCTGTCGGCTTCTTCGCGTACGACGCCGTCCGTCAGATCGAGCGCCTGCCTGCCACCGCACCCGACGAGCTCGGCGTCCCCGATGCCTGCCTGCTGTTCTTTGACGAAGTGCTTGCCTTCGACCACGTCCGTAAGCAAATCTGGCTCGTCGTCACCGCTGACGTCACCCTCGACTCACCCGACGACGCCTACACCGCGGCAGTCAAGCGCCTGTCCAAACTCGAGAAACGCCTCTCCCAGCCGCTCCCCAAGCTCAAGCCCGCGAAGAGCAACGGCAAGCTCAAAGTTGCCCACCGCACCAGCAAGCGCGACTTCCTCGCCGCAATCCGCCGCACCAAGGAATACATCGCCGCGGGCGACGCCTTCCAGACCGTCCTCTCCCAGCGCTTCGACGTCCAGCCAGGAGTGGACACATTCCAGGTCTACCGCGCCCTGCGCAACGTCAACCCCAGCCCTTATATGTTCTTTCTGCGATTTGCGCTCGACGGCCCGCTCGGGCAGCCGGCGAAGCCCGCCAAGTCAGGCAAAAAGGCATCAGCTCCGGCGCGCCTCGAACTTGCGGGCTCATCCCCCGAGTTGCTCGTGCGTGTGCATGGGCGAATGGTCGAATACCGGCCCATCGCCGGCACGCGTCCCCGTGGCGCCAACGAGGAAGAAGATCAGGCCTTCGCTGACGAGATGCTGCACGACGAAAAAGAACGCGCCGAGCATGTGATGCTGGTCGACCTGGGTCGCAATGACGTCGGCCGCGTCAGCGACTACGGCTCCGTCAAAGTCGATCGCCTCATGTTCGTCGAGCGCTACAGCCACGTCATGCACATCGTCAGCGCCATCGAGGGCCAACTGCGCAAGGACCTCACTGCCGTCGATGCCCTGCGCGCCTGCTTTCCGGCCGGCACGCTCTCCGGCGCTCCCAAAGTCCGCGCCATGCAGATCATCGAGGAACTCGAGCCAGCGCGCCGCGGCACCTACGGCGGCACCGTTCTCTATGCGGATTTCTCCGGCAACCTCGACTCCTGCATCGCCATCCGTTCGCTGATGGTCAAGGACGGGAAGGGAAGCATCCAGGCCGGCGCCGGTATCGTCGCCGACTCCGTTCCCGAGTCGGAGTACAAGGAATCCATCAACAAAGCGCAAGCCGTAATCCGGGCCATCGAGCGTGCCCGCGAGTTGTAAGCGCTACGCTTCAACTCCAGGCCGAGCGCCGCCAGAATGCGCTGCCTGATAACTTTGCGGCCGCAATCAAAAGTGCGACCCCCAACACCAGAACGCCCGGAGCCACAGTCCATCGCGCCTCCGCGCAGTCCACCATGCAGTCCATTACCTGAATCAAGCCCACCACAGCCACCAGATTCCCAAGCGCGCGGCGTGCCCCCATAGCAAGCAGCACCAGCAGCATCACTGCCAGCGTCAGGTTCCGCGCCGTCAGATATCCCGCGTATATGCGAACCGCTTCGGTGATCTCCGCATGGGGACCAACCAGTATCTCCGGCTTGAGCAACGCAATCACCGCGCCCAAACCCATGAGAACAGCGCCAAGCACCACCACCACATTCACCCACACCGGCACCGCCCTCATGCGCAATTGCGAAATCTGAGTTTTCGTCACAGAGCCTCTCCGAACCACCAGCGCAAGGGAATGCCGGTGCAGAAGTTACGGGAAGCAATCTGATTTAGTTCCTTAGGTTCAGAAGACCGAAAGAAGGAGGCCTCTATTCCGCGCCAAAGTTCCGCTCGAAAAGCCGCCCCACGCCGCAGCTCGGAGACCAAGGCCCTATAATCGGGTCCGCGTGCGGAATCGATGCCTCCGAACGCCACGAAGTCACACGTTGACTACCCGAAACCAGGAGCTTTGGCAGATGAAGCGTCTCAACAAGATTGTCGTGCTCGCGTTGCTGATGTCTGGGGGAACTCTCATTGCAGAGTCGCAACAGGATTACTTCCTCAATTGGCCAGCGGGGACTTCTCCCCAGGAAGTGGGCAAGCGCGTTGCCGAACACTTCATCACTACGCCACATCAGGGTTCAACAATCTTTTATGGCGAGGTCGCAACCTGGTATGGAGCGCTCACCTTTGCGCAGTTGACGTCCGATACTGCTCTCCGGGACAAGCTCATCAACCGCTTCGAACCGCTACTGCCCGGTGGTGCGGAAACAGGTCTGATTGGCAAGCGCGCCCATGTTGACGATGAAATCTTCGGCATCATCCCCTTCGAAATCGCCATTGAGAAAAAAGACCAGAAATACCTTGCGTACGGCAAGCAATTTGCCGATCGTCAGTGGGAGAACCCGCAGCCGGACGGCCTGTCCTCGGAGTCGCGCTACTGGATCGACGATATGTATATGCTCACGATCCTGCAGTTGCAGGCTTATCGGGCTACCGGAGCCAAGAAGTACCTCGATCGGGATGCTGCGGAGATGGTGTCCTATCTCGATAAGCTGCAGCAACCCAATGGGCTCTTCTTTCATGCTCCGGACGTGCCATTCTTCTGGGGTCGCGGAGATGGCTGGGTGGCCGCGGGTATGGCTGAAATGTTGCGCGACCTTCCGGCCGACCATCCCCAGCGCGCGCGCATCATGAAAAGCTACAAAATCATGATGGCCGCCTTGCTGCGCTACCAGGTGAAGGATGGCATGTGGCGTCAACTCATCGATCATGACGAGGCCTGGCCGGAGAGTTCCAGTTCCGCCATGTTCACCTTCGCCATGATTACCGGCGTGAAGAACGGCTGGCTCGACCCATCCATATACGGCCCCGCGGCGAGGAGGGCGTGGATCGCCGTGGTCGGTTACATTGACCAGAACAGCGATGTAACCAATGTTGGGGAAGGCACCAACAAGAAGAACGATCTGGAATATTACCTGGAGCGCAAACGCAAAACCGGCGACGATCACGGGCAGGCCCCGGTCTTGTGGGCCGCTTCGGCACTGTTGCGCTAGGCGCACAAAAACGCCCCGCATGACCCAACGTTCTTCCGATCTTGGGAGAGCCGGAGAGCCCTACTCCGCCCCAAACATCCTCTTGAAGAATCGCCCCACGCGGTGGAAGAATCCCGGCTTGCTTGCATTTGCCGGGGCTGGAACCGGCGACGGCTGGGCCACGGGAACAGACTCCTTTGGCGCCGGAGTTTCCGGCGCAGGTTGCGTCGTCGGCGCTTGGTACACCAGCGGCTCGCTCAGAGGCTGTTGGGTCGGAGGCGCGGCAACGGCTGGCGTCGGCACGGGGACAGGCGCTGTCTGCGGCAAAGGCGCCAAACCCGCGCTCTGCGCCACCGGAAACTCGTTGGTTCCCGGGTTCGGGGCCGGCGGGCACCCGCACGGCTCCTTCTCCTGATCAACAACTGCCTGGAGGCTCCCATGCTGGAACATGACCCGCTGCCCTGGCTGCACGCGGTACGCGCCGCCATCAAAAACGCTGCTGACCAGCACGTACGGCGCATCCATGCCTGCGTTATCCACGCACGTATCGCCGTGCTGGCTCAGCCGCACTTTTACCTCGGCCGCTCCCGGTCCACCAATCAGGATGCGAAAGTCAGGGGTGAGCAGAATGTCGGAGTTTCTGGCGGTGGCAAAGCTCGCTTCAATCGCACCATGATCAAGCGCCATCATCAGCCCAGGCGTCTCGCCCGCCGGCACACTGTTGTCCGCAGCCAGCTTTACAGTCGAGGAAATGCACACGCGCAGAATTCCGCGATACGGCAACACCACATCGGTTGTCTTGTCGCCGGAGGTAATCGAGCCGCTGGTCGTAATCATCGCCCTGCCCGCGCTTACCTGGATTGCGCCCGTCACCGTGGCGCCGGAGTCCACCGGAACAATGGCCATCGGCCGCACGGCCGTAGTGGGAGGAGAGGAGACCGTGGACGCCGCCGGCACGGTCTGCTCCGGCTCCTGCGCTCGGTACGCCGCGCTCGACGAAAGTGCCACAGCCAACAAGCCCGCGATGCGCAGAGAAGCGCCCCGGGACCGTCGTGCGTATTTCGGTGCCAGATTCATTGAGCTTTCATGGCCTGAATTACATTGCAAGGAAGTTGCGAATCATCTGCCGGCCGCCCTCGGTCAGCACGCTCTCAGGATGAAACTGCACGCCCTCAATGGGCAGTGTGCGATGCCGGACCCCCATAATCACTGACCCGGAATCGCCATTCAGCTCTGCCGTCCGGGCAGTCACTACCAACTCTTTCGGCAGCGTGTCTTCGGCTACAATCAGCGAGTGGTAACGGGTGCACGTCAGCGGCGTCGGTAGCCCGGCAAACACGCCCTTGCCATCGTGGTCCACAGCGCTCGTCTTTCCGTGCATCAGATGCTTGGCCCGCACTACATCGCCGCCAAAGGCCTCGCCAATCGCCTGGTGTCCCAGGCATACGCCCAGAATCGGCACCTTCCCCGCCATGTGCCGTATCAAGGGCACCAGAATCCCGGCCTCGCCCGGCGTACACGGCCCCGGTGAAAGTAAAATCCTTTCCGGTCCAAGCGTCTCCACTTCCTCCACCGTCAACTCGTCGTTCCGGCGCACCACTATCTTCGCGCCAAGTTCTCCGAGGTACTGGACAAGGTTGAAAGTGAATGAATCGTAGTTGTCGAGAACAAAAACCATGGTGATCCCCAGTGTAGCGCGCCATCTGCGAGGAGACGCCACCCAACCAAACTATGCCCCGGAACCCTTGCACATCGCGTACCCCGGGTATACCTTTGAAGCACGTCTTTCCTCCGAGGAATCTGTGCAGCAATTGGCCTGTCGACCCCGTTATTCCTATCTATTCGCGTTGCTCTTTGCCGGTCTCTGCTTCGTCGTCATCGCGCGTGCCCAGCAAACATTCGAGCCTTCGAAGACGCCGCATTTTTCCGTGCCCGCCAAAGACTTGTTCGATGCTGCCACCGCCGTGTCCGCGCCCGAAGGCACCAACATCGCCATCCTCGAAGACGACGACAACTTCACGTTTGACGAGGCCGGCCGTCTGACTCACACCGGCTACGTCGTCTACAAAATCCTCACCCAAAAAGGTGCCGAGGGTTGGGACTCCATCTCTGTCGGCTGGGAGCCATGGCACCAGTTGCGCCCCGAGATTCGCGTCCGCGTCATCACGCCGGACTTCGCCGAACACTCTCTGGACCCCAAGAACATCAACGAAACTCCGGCACATGACGGCGACTACAAAATATATTCGGACGGCAAGCGACTGCACGCGCCATTCCCCGCCATCACGCAGGGTGTGGTGGTGGAAGAGGAGTACACCGAGCGCGAGACCGAGCCATTGTTCGCCGCCGGCCACGCCGGTTGGACCACCATTGGACGCGAGCGTATTCCCGTGGCTCACAGCCATCTGGAGTTCGACTACCCGGTGAGCCTTCCGCTGCGAACCAGCACAATCCTGCTCGACAATATGAAGCCGCAGCGCGTTGAAGCCAACGGCCGCGTCAAACTCATTTGGGATCTCAACCGTCTTGAGGGCATCGAGTCGCACGATCCGTTTCTGCCCCCCGACGTCACGCGCTTTCCGCAGGTG
>JANXQR010000438.1 GCA_025353435.1 Acidobacteriota bacterium
CGAGAAGGCAGCGATTGCCGAGGCGCAGCAGGGGCATCGCAATTACGCCAAGCGGCAGCTCACGTGGTTTCGCCGCGAGCCGGATGTGTGCTGGATCGAAGGGTTTGGGGATGCGGAGGAAACGCTGCGCATGGCGAAGACCCTCGTGATGGATTCGCGTGGCGCGGAGGAATGTGTTCCGGATCGGATGGGGTGAATCCTTTCTTTGGTTAAAGGACTCTTTTCAACGGGGGCTTGCGGGTCGACGTCGGCGAACGGCAATCCATTAGACTGAACCGTGGCAGGCGCTCTTCCGCAATGCGGGAGCGTGGGATGGGAGCAGGCACTTGGCAGACATACTTTATGACGTGGCAATTATCGGCAGCGGTCCGGCCGGCTACACGGCGGCCATTCGCGGCGGGCAACTTGGGTTGAAGGTGGCGCTGATTGAAGCGGATAACGTGCTGGGTGGAACCTGCCTGCACGTGGGCTGCATTCCCACCAAGGCTCTGCTGTTCAACGCCGAGATCTGGGACCATCTCAAGCATGCGGCGGAGTACGGCATTGTGGGTATTGGCACGCCGCAGCTTGATTGGACCGCAGTGCAGAAGCGCAAGAACGCCATCGTCACCAAGCACACCAAGGGCCTTGAGTTCCTGATGAAGAAGAATAAGGTGACGGTGGTGCCTGGCTATGGGCGGCTGACCGGCCCTGCAAAGGACGGCGTGCACACGGTGGATGTGACCGGGACAAACGGCGAAGTGAAGCAATTGCAAGCGAAGAACATCGTGCTTGCAACCGGGTCCGAGGCGCGCATGCTGTTCGGCATGAAGCCGGACGACCGCATCCTGACCAACATTGAAATTCTTGCACTGAACGAGCCGCCCAAGTCGCTCATCATTATTGGCGCGGGCGCGGTGGGCGTGGAATTTGGATCGATCTTCCGCAGCTTTGGGACGGAGATCACGATCGTGGAATTTCTGCCTCGCGCTGTGCCGGTGGAGGATGAGGATATTTCAAAGGAACTGACGCGGGTATTCAAGAAGCGCGGCATTGACGTAAATGCGGGCTGCAAGGTGGAGAAGATTGAGAAAACTGAAACGGGCGTCAAGGTAACCTGGACGACGGCGAACGGAAAGTCTGTCGAAAAGGAAGCCGAGAAGGTGCTGGTGGCGGTGGGGCGTGCGCCGCGGACCGGCGACGCGGGCATTGACAAGACGAAGATTGAACTCGACCGCGGCTTTGTGAAGGTGAACGAAGCGCAGCAGACCGCCGAGCCTGGGATCTACGCCATCGGCGATATTGTGGCGGGTCTGCCACAGCTGGCGCATGTGGGTGGCATGAGCGGCATTGTGGCGGTGTCGAAGATTGCGGGACGGCCGTTCCGCGCGGTACGCCACGACCGCATTCCGGGAGCAACCTACTCGGATCCGCAGATCGGATCGGCGGGGCTGACTGAGGCACAGGCGCGCGAAAAAGGACTCGAGATCAAGGTGGGCAAGTTTCCGTTTGCCGGAAACTCCAAGGCTAGCATCGTCGACAGCCACGACGGCTTTGTGAAAATTGTTGCCGACGCAAAGTACGGCGAAATACTGGGCGTGCACATTATCGGCCCGCAGGCAACAGAGCTGATTGCCGAAGCCATCGCTGTGATGGAGCTCGAAGGCACCGTGGATGACCTGATGTTCACCATCCACGCTCACCCCACCATCTCGGAAGCCATGCTCGATGCCTACGCGGCGGTTGAGGGAATGGCCATCAACGCATAGCCTAAGTTGTTGTAGAAATGCGAGAATAGATGCGGGGGCTGGTTCTCAACCCTTCGGGCCGGCTTGGGGGATTGTGTTCTTATGCTGCGAGTTCTCTCCACACACATGTTCCTGAATCAACGCCTTCATCCGGGACTGCTGGAGATGGCTGGACGATCTGGAGCGCAGGCGGTGGAGATATTTGCCGCGCGCCAGCACTTTGACTACACCGGCCGCGAGCACGTCCGCGAATTGTGCGAGTGGTTCCGCTCCAACCCGGTGCTGCCGTTTTCCATGCACGCGCCCATGTTTCCGGACCGCGAGATGGGCCGCGCCGGGGCGCCTACAGTCAACGTGATTCATCCCGAGAAGGCCCGCCGCATTGATTCGATGGACGAGATCAAACGCGCCCTCGAAGCAGCAGAACAGATTCCGTTCCGCCACCTCATTGTGCACCTTGGCGAGCGCGAGGACGGGTGGTCCCAGCGGACAATTGAGTATGCGCAAACCGCGCTCGAGCATCTGGGTGCCTTTGCCAGGCCGCTCGGGGTTCAGATTCTGGTAGAAAACCTCACGAGTGAAGCCACAACCCCCGAGCACCTGATCACGATCCTTGACCTGGGCCATCTGGACAACGTGGGTGTCTGCCTCGACCTTGGGCATGCACATGCGACGGTAGGCATTCCTGAAGCTGTGGCGGTGCTGGGACCGCGCGTCATGTCGGTGCATGTGCATGACAATCACGGCATGAAGGATGAGCATTTGTGGCCGGGTGACGGCACCATCGATTGGCCCGCTACCACCAAGCTCCTGAGCGAACTGGCGAAGCAGCCAGCGGTGGTGCTGGAAACTCACTACACGCTGGGCGATGTGCCAGCGGATATTCCGGCGAAGATTCAGGCGGCGTTCGAAAAGCTTGGCTAGCTTCCCGGCGGACAATTTTCGTTGCCGTGCTGACCTGGGTGCCGGGTATCATGGCAATCACCATGATGCCAACAGTTCCTGCTGTTCGTCGCACCTGCATTCTGCTTGCACTTGTCGCCTTGATTCTCCCAGCTCTCGGCAAAGAAACCCCGCTGCAGGTCATCGACTGGCCGGACTCCGGTTCGCCCGTTCTCCGTTTCACATTCAGCAAGTTCAAACAGCTGCCGAGTATGGGCAACCTGCACGGCTACGTGATGGACACAACGGCTGAAAACCTGTCGGCGCGCGTGATCCCTTCCGCGCGCTTCTCCATCTATCTCTTCGACAAGAACAAGGTGCGCGTTGGTGAGGATGTGATCTCCGTCAGCAATGTTGGCCCCGGCGAGACTGTGAAGTTCGAGACCACGGTCAGTACATCAGGCCAACCTGTATCCATAACGCTGCGCGAGATTTTGGCCTCCGCGAAAACCGTGTCCCTCACCGTGAACTCAACGCCGCAGGGCGCGGTTCTTTCTGTGGATGGAAACCAGTTAGGCACCACGCCGCGGCTTATTACCATCGGCGCGGGGCACCATTCGCTCAACTTTACGAAGGAAGGATTCAATACCGGCACATTTCCGTTGGAAATTAGCCGCGACGACGTCTCTGGCGGAACAGTGAATTTCGAACTCGGCGCTGCTTCGTACGACTCGATCGAGCTGCGCGACGGCAGTGTGCTCAACGGCGATCTGGTGTCGATCTCAGGAATGGATGTCGAAATACGCGTCGGCGGGAACATCCAGCACATCGATCGCAACAAGGTGAAGCGGGTGATGTTTGTGCAGCGCGATGTTCCCAAGCCGGACCCACTGCCGCCGCCCCAGAATCCGCCCCAGACCAACTAACTGCATTCAGCAGATTCGCGGCAGCTGCTCGCCGATCTGGATCGAGATCACGCGGTTCGCGCCCATTGCCGTGCGCGCCACCAGCATGCGCTTGTGTTCCGCGGTAACTGTGCCGATGCGCGCGGCGTCTCTGCCCAGCGGATGTGCACGCAAAATCGCAAGCACATCAGCAGCCGCATCGGGCGCGACGAAGAACACAACCTTGCCTTCGTTGGCGACGTACACCGGATCGAATCCAAGCAACTCG
>JANXQR010000440.1 GCA_025353435.1 Acidobacteriota bacterium
ATGAGCCCTTCGGCGCAGCGCGATTGATGACCACGGAGACGAAGCGCCCGGTAGCGGGCTATTTCTGGTCGCGCGACAGCAAGTTCATTCTATTTGTGAAGGATCACGATGGAGATGAGAACTACAACGTGTATGCGGTCGATCCTGGGGCGCAGCCCGCGGCTGGGGCGGAAGCGCCGGAAGGCCGCGATCTGACGGGGCTGAAAGGCGTGCGCGTGATGATTTACGAGACGCCGAAGAGCGATCCGGACATTCTGTATGTGGGCATCAATGATCGCGACAAGGCGTGGCACGACCTGTACAAGCTGAGGATTTCGACGGGCGAGAAGACGCTGGTCCGCAAGAATACCGACCGCATTACGGGTTGGAGTTTTGATCTGAAGGATCAGTTGCGGCTTGCTTCACGCAATGCGGACAACGGCGACACAGAACTATTGCAGGTGGACGCGGATAAGCTGACGCCAATCTACAGCTGCTCAGTTTTTGAGACCTGCGATACGGTGCATTTTCACACGGACAACAGCCGTGTTTACATCGAGAGCAACAAGGGATCTGACTTAGTCTCGCTGATGCTGTTGGATCCGCAGACCGGCAAAACGGAAATGGTGGAGTCCGACCCGCTGGGCAAGGTGGATCTGGGTGGGGCGTTGTTTTCGAAGGCGACTGATGTGCTGATCGAAACCTGGTACATTGCTGCGCGCGCCAAGACTTATTTCAAAGACAAGGCGTATGGCGCCGACTATCGCTGGCTGGAAAAGCAGTTTCCTGGCGAAGATATCAGCGTCGTTTCGAGCACCCTGGACGAGCAGATGTGGCTGGTTAATGCGAGCGCCGACACAGAGCCGGGAAAGACAGTTCTGTTCGATCGCAAGACCAAGGCCATTGTCCCGCAATACACGCTGTGGGAGAAGATTCCGCGCGTTAGCCTGGCGCAGATGAAGGCGATCACCTATCGGTCATCGGATGGGCTGGAGATTCCCGCATACCTGGTGCTGCCGCGTGGTGTGCGTGCGAAGAACCTGCCCGCGCTGGTGATTCCGCATGGCGGGCCTTGGGGGCGCGACATGTGGGGCTACAATCCGCTGGCGCAATTCTTTGCCAATCGCGGCTACGCAGTGCTGATGCCGAACTTCCGTGCGTCGACGGGATATGGCAGGAAGTTTCTGGATGCAGGCAACCTGGAGTGGGGCAAGAAGATGCAGGACGACCTTACCTGGGGCGTCAAGTACATGGTGGCGGAGGGCATCGCCGATCCCAAACGGGTGGGCATCCTGGGCGGGTCTTACGGAGGCTACGCTACGCTGGCGGGCGTTGCATTTACACCGGACACGTACGCGGCCGCGGTGGACATTGTGGGGCCTTCGAATTTGATCACCTTGCTCGAATCGATTCCGCCTTACTGGGAGTCGATTCGCAAGATGTTTGCGGTGCGAATGGGCGATGCGACTACGGCGGAAGGGAAGGCGGTGTTGACGGAGGAGTCTCCGCTGAACGCGGCCAACCGCATCAAGACGCCGCTGTTGGTGGCGCAGGGAGCCAACGATCCGCGCGTAAACCGGCGCGAGGCGGAGCAGATTGTGATTGCGCTGCGCGACCGTGGATTTCCGGTGGAGTACATCCTGGCCCCGGATGAGGGTCACGGATTTGCGCGGCCCATCAACAATCTGGCGCTTTTTATGGCATCAGAGAAGTTTTTGGCCAAGCACCTTGGCGGACGCTACCAGGACGGCGGAACACCGGAAGAAGTGGCGCGCCTGGCGGAGATATCGGTTGATCCCAAGACCGTGACGCTGGCAAAGAAGGTGGACGCAGGCCCGGTCGGCGCTCCCAAGCCGGCAATGGATCTGCAGGCCGGAACTTACCACTACAAGATGACGATTGAAGCCGGCGGGCAGACGATGAACATGAAGATTTCGACTGCGATTGAGGATGGCGGCACGTCATGGTCGGCGGCAAACGTCATCGAAACCCCGGGAGGCAACGTAACGGACAAAGCGTCAATTGAGAAGATGACGTTGCTGCTGCTGAAGCGCAATGTGGAACAGGGGCCGATCACGATTGATGTGACCTTTGCAGGTGGGAAGGCGTCAGGCAAGATGACCATGAATGGTGAGGACAAGCCAATCTCGGTGGACCTTGGAGGGCCAGTGTTTGCCGATGCTGCGGGTGCGGACCAGGTAATCGCGTGCCTTCCGCTGGCGGAGGGCTATACCACTACGTACCGCAACTTCGATTTCCAGGCGCAGAAGGTGCGGCTGCTGCAATTAACAGTGAGCGGAGCGGAGAAAGTGACAGTGCCGGCGGGAACATTCGATGCCTATAAAGTGGATGTGACGTCGGCCGACGGTGGTTCCGACACCAAGACTGTTTGGGTGGCGAAGGATTCGCGCAAGGTGGTGAAGGTGACCGCGGTAGTTGCGTCGATGGGCGGAGCGAAAGTTACAGAGGAGTTGACCGACTGACGTTCCCATTATTGAACTGAGAGCAGTCCACAAACGATGCGCGCCCGCTTTCATCGCTTGATTACATGAGACGGCGGCGGACGAGGTCGAGGGCTTGTTGCGCGCTCCACTCGCGGACGCGGGTTCTTGAGCCGCGGAAAGTGCGTTCGAGCACGTCGGTGCGTTGGGCGTCGCTAACGGCGATGTAGACAAGGCCGACTGGCTTGGCGTCAGTACCGCCGGTGGGTCCGGCGATGCCGGTGATGGCCAGGCCAAGAGTAGCGCCTGTGCGTTGGCGAATGCCTGCTGCCATAGCTTTTGCGACTTCTTCACTGACAGCACCGTGTTTTTCAATGAGTTCTGGCTGGACGCCAGCAAAGGCGGCTTTCAGTTCATTTGAGTAGACCACGGCTCCTCCGACGAAGGAGCGCGAGCTACCCGGGACCGAAGTGATGCGCTGTGCGATGAGGCCTCCCGTACAGCTTTCGGCGGTGGCAAGCGTGGCTTGGCGCAGGCCGAGGTAGTAGAGCACGATTTGCTCGAGCGACTCGCCTTCAGAAGAGTAGAGCCAGTCGTCGAGAGCTTCTTCCATAAGGCTGGCGAGTTCATCCACTCGCTGCTGTGCGGTCTCGATATTCTTCTTCGAGCAGAGGAGCGTGAGTTGAATGTCGCCATTGTGGGCGAGAATAGTGGTTTCGACGTCGGTGTAGGTCTGATAGATTGGCGCGAGCAGCTTATCAGCTTGCGATTCCGGGATCATTGCGGCCTTCAGCGTGCGCTTGGCGATGAATCGCTTGGGGGCTGCGGCGCGAATGCGGGGCAGGCACTCAGTTTCAAAGAGTGGCTTGCACTCGCTTGGCGGACCCGGGATGAGCGCGAGGATCTTGCGAAACCCTTCGAACGTGGTGTCGATCCATTGCCCAGGAGCGCTGCCGTTGGGATTGGGCAGCACGGTTGCGCCCTCGATTACGTCAGCCTGCTTGAGATTGTTGTCCGGCATGGTCATGCGCCAGCTGGCGGCGCGGGCATGCAATGCAGCAACGAGCGGAGCGTCGCGGCGGAGCGTGAGAGAGAGGGCTTCGGCAACAGCTTCGCGGGTGAGATCGTCTTCCGTTGGTCCTAGGCCGCCCATTATTAGAACAATGTCAGTACGGGCGAGGGCACCGCGAATGGCGTTGACGAGATCCTTTTGGCGGTCGCCAACGATGGTTTTGAATGCGACCGAGACGCCGATCTCGTTAAGTTTCTCAGTAAGAAAAAGGGAATTCGTGTCTTGCCGGTACGGGGTGAGCATCTCGGAGCCGACGGCAATAATCTCAGATTTCATAAAAACGGCTTCTAGCTCCTGGGCTTCAGCTTCTAGCGCGACATGGATGAGCGGAGGTCTGACCCACCCGGAAAGTAGCAACTGAACCGAAAAGGTGGGGGCTGGACGCTAGAAGCTAAAAGAGATTTTGACCCTCGACTCCCAAGTCCACATCATAAATGGCCTGGTTGGTGGCGAGGACGACGGAGCCGAGTGGCGAAAAGGCAACGCCGACGATGTTGGTTCCGGAGAGCACCAGGCTGGCTTCGCCCGTGGCCGTGACACGCACCACGCCGCGTCGGCCATGAAGGCTGGCGGCCACGTAAATGCTGCCGTCTCGGGCGATCGCCAGGCCCTGTGGGCGGCCAAGTCCTCGGTACCACGCGCGCATATCGCCGTTGGGTTCGATGGCCCAGATGGCGTCGTTGGACGAGAGCGTGGGGCCAGTGACAAACAATGTTCCTTTGCGGCTTACGGCCATGTGGTATGCCGAGACGCTGGGCTCGAGCGTGGCGTGCACGAAGATCTGGCGATCGGAGTTGATTTTGAAAACGGTTCCGCTTCGGTCGCCGACGAAGAGGTTTCCTTCGCGGTCGAACGCTGCGCCCGTGGCAACGCCCATGCCCTCCGCGTAGACGGTGAATTCGCCGGCCGAGTCGACGCGGTAGACGGTTCCTTCAGCGCGGGAAGTGACGAAGAGGTCGCCGTCTGGATTGAAGGCAAGGCCGGTGGCGTTCAGAATTCCGGTAACGAACGGAGTTCCGCGACCGTCAGGGCTAACGCGGACGACAGAGACGGGCGTCGCCTTTCCACGCGGACCGGAGATAGTGGCGTAGACCATCCCGGAGCGGCTGACTGTTGGGCTTGTGACCGGGTGCAGGCCCTCGTTAAGCTCGTGCGCAACTCGAATCGGGGCTGCGTTGCTGGTTGATGAGCCGGTGCGAACTTCAACCAATCCGGTTGATGCGAGGTCGGGAACTTTGAATGCGAGTCGCGTGGGACGGCTCAGCACGATGTGCGCAGGAGAGCCATCCACATAAACGGTAGGCGAGGTGTGGCCGGCAGGTCCCAGGTTCGCGCCGATCAACTCGACCTCGCCGCCAGGCAGTGCCGCAGGGGGGATGACGTCGTCAATGCGGGGTTTGGGGACGGTCTCGGATTGTGCGCGGAGGCGGGGCATATTCGATTCCGGCTCGCTGGGCTAAATCCAGAGGCGCAAAAGCGAGGCGACACCCCAAGCATACAACCCTGCGCCTACGTCGTCGAAGACGATACCCCAGCCGGCGGGGAGGTCTTCGATGCGGCGGATTGGGAAGGGCTTGGTGATGTCGAATAAGCGGAACAGGATGAACGCAATGACCGCGTGACGCCAGTCGACGGGGCATAGGATAAGCGTTATCCATTGGCCGGCCACTTCGTCGATGACGACGAAACCTGGGTCCTTCCTGCCGCATTCGCGCGCGGCAATGGTGGCGGCGGGGACGCCGAGGAGAAGTGACAGGGCAATGCCGCCGCAAAGTATGAGCATCAGCGTGCGCGGCGAGGGATGGAGCCCCCAACCCGCTGCAGCCCAGAGGAGAACAGCCGCCGCCGAGCCCCAGGTGCCGGGGCCTGGCTTGCCGAAGCCGGCGCCAAAGAATGTGGCTACGGTCCACGCCCAGTAGGTTCTTGAGCCGGTGGGCATCGTTGCTTGCGAGGCGTCATTAGTCATTCTCGGAGCCGTCGCTGTGTCTGCCGCCGAGTTCGCCGAGATCTTCGAGGACTTCCGGGTCGAGGATGGGGGAACTGATCTTGTAGACGCCCATCGCCCATTTGCCGAGGTCGATTTTGCGACAGCGATCGGAGCAGAATGGAAAGTCTTCGTCCTTTGGACGGACCAACATGCCGCAGGAGGGGCAGCGGAGAACTTTGACGGATTTTTTCTTGGTAGCCATGAACCGAGCGCCGCAAAAGGCGACGTGACCCCATGTTACAAGGTGCGGTCGCGGACCGCTTGCCGCTGACTGCGAAGCGTGGGCCGACTGGACCGTTGAAACTGTTTCCGTGAGTCGGTCATTTATTGTGGGAAGTGCTATGAAGCAGATTCTCACCCGCCTCGCGCTGACACTGCCGGTTGTATGGCTGGTAGTGTCGCTGGTGTTTCTGCTGATTCACCTGGTGCCCGGCGATCCGATTCTCGCGATTCTTGGTGAGGGCGCAACTCCAGCTGACGTTGGTGCGTTGCGGCATCAGTACGGGCTTGATCAGCCGCTCGGCAATCAATACCTGCACTACTGGACAGGCGTGGTACACGGCGACCTGGGAAGTTCCATCCGCCTGCATGATTCGGTGGCGCATCTCATTGTGCAGCGGTATCCGTATACGCTAGCGCTCACACTCGCGGCACTGGTGTTGGGTCTGGCTCTCGCGTTGCCGGCGGGAATTGCGGCGGCGGTGCGTCGAGGACGTGTTGCGGATCAAGCGATTTCAGTTGTGAGCCTCTTCGGACTTTCGGTGCCGGGTTTGGCGCTTGGGCCAGTCCTGATTCTCGTGTTTTCGATCATGCTGGGCTGGCTTCCCGTGTCTGGGGCCAACAACGGTGGCAGCCGCGGCATCGATTGGCACTACCTGGTGCTTCCCTCGATCGCGATGGGTGCATCGCTGGCGGCCATCCTCACCCGCATGGTGCGCACCGCCATGCTGGAGGAACTCGGCAATGACTATATTCGGACAGCGCGCGCAAAGGGTTTGAGCGAGGGTGCGGTGGTTTGGCGCCATGCGTTGCCCAACGCTCTCGTTCCGATTGTGACGGTGGTGGGACTGCAGTTCGGAGCGCTGCTCGCCGGTGCGATTGTTACGGAGAAGATATTCAGTTGGCCGGGCCTGGGTCGGCTGGTCGTGGATGCCATTTCAAATCGCGACTACGCGTTGGTGCAGGGTTGCCTGTTGGCGATCGGTTTGACCTACGTGCTGGTGAACCTGATGACAGATGTGGTGTATCGCTGGGTGAATCCCCGCATGCGTGGGTGATCAGTCTTTGAGCGGAATATCGAGGTCGACAATTTCAGGCTCGATGGACCCGTCTGAACCGACATGCAAAAAACCGATGGTGACCGCGAGGTTGAAGCGCCGCGGACCGCACGATCCAGGATTGAAATAGAGAACGCCTTTTTTGCGCGAGATACCCGCCTTGTGCGAGTGCCCGTAGAGGACTGCAGAGAACTTGGCGGCTGCGGGGTCGAGATGGAGTGTCTCGATATTGTGGAGCAGATAGATGTATCCGCCCTCGATGAGCAGGACTTCTGTTTCGGGCAGTCGGCTGCAGGGACCTTCCGTGTCGATATTGCCTCGAACCGCTGTGACCGGTGCGATCTTCCGAAGGGCATCGAGGATTTTCGGGTCGCCCACGTCGCCGAGATGCAGAATGCATTCGACGCCTGCTAGCTTTGGGAGAACTTCGGGCCGCAGCAGGCCGTGGGTATCGCTGATTACGCCAATCTTCAAAGCCCCATCTCCAGACGAGTGCGTGGATCGAGCTGGTCGCGCAAGGCATCGCCCAGGAAGTTGAAACCAAGCACTGCGCCAGCGACGGCCGCGGCAGGGAAGAGCACAAGATGCGGGGAGTCGAACATGTGCGAGCGGGCGTCATTGAGCATGCCGCCCCAACTCGGCGCGGGCGCGGGAATGCCGAGGCCGAGAAATGAGAGCGTGGCTTCGGCCAGAATGACTCCGGCCATTCCGATGGCCGCCTGCACCAGGATTGGTTGGGCGATGTTGGGCAGAATGTGGCGGAAGAAGGTGCGCAGGCCCCCGGCGCCGAGCGCGCGCGCGGCGTCGACATACTCGCGATCGCGCACGGCCATCACCTGGGCGCGGACAAGTCGCGCGTACCCGGCCCAGCCGCCGATAGCCAGCGCCAGCACCAGGTTTGAGAAGCCCGGTCCGAGGAATGCCGCGAATGCAATCGCAAGCAGGATCCCCGGCAGAGCCAGAAATGTATTCATTGCAAAGGTGGTCAGTGCGGTATCGATCCAACCGCCCAAATAACCGGCCAGGCCGCCAAGGGAGATTCCGAGCGCAAGAGATACTGTCACAACCGTAACGGAAACGGCGAGCGAAAGCCGCGCGCCCCACAGCATCCGCGAGAGGGTGTCGCGGCCAAGTTCATCGGTGCCGGCCCAGTGCGCGGCAGACGGACCCTGGAGCCGATTGAGCAGGTCGATGCTGGCGGGATTGTGCGGCGCAAGCCACGGCGCTGTTAATCCGGCAACAACGAAAGAAGCCAGCAAAACCGCGCCAACAACCGCAAGCGGCTGGCGGCGAACGCGGTTACGGAAGGAATCAAGAAAAGCCATTGGCTAGAGAAAGAATACAGCGACTCGCACGGGCGGGTTGGGTCTAATAGCGATATGACATATTTCACGCGATGGTTCCTTATCTTGGCATTGGTGGCGTGCATGGGATTGGCGCAACTGAATTCGCAGCGAAGTTCCGGTCGTGGAGAAGCGGGAGCGGCGGAGCAGTTGCTCGCGATGGCCAACCAGGCGCGCGCGCAGGCGGGAGCGGGACCCTTGGCATGGGATCCAGCGTTGGCTGCTGCCGCACGAAAGCACTGCGATCGCATGGTTGCCGAAGGGCCTTTGTCACATCGGTATAGCGGAGAGCTGGACTTGTCAGAGCGGGCTTCGTTGGCCGGAGCGCACTTTGGGCTCATCGAGGAAAACATTGCCGTTGGCACTTACCCTGGCGAGATCCATGAAGCGTGGATGAATTCACCTGGACATCGCAGTAACCTGCTGAACCCCGAAGTGGACCACGTGGGAATCGCAGTGATTGCAAGAGGCGGCGACTTATATGCCGTGGCGGATTATGAGCGCGCAGTAGCAGTACTGTCTCCGTCACAGGTTGAGGCGCATATCGCGGAGTTGCTTCACAAGAGTGGAATGAAAACGCGGGCCGACGCCGCGTACGCTCGAGCCGCCTGCGCCCTCGAGAAGGGCTTTCCCCATTCTCCGGGCGGCGAGCAGCCTCAATTCATCATGCGCTGGCAGGGCGCGGATCTCGACCACCTGCCGCAGCAACTGGTCGATCGCATGGGCTCCCGCCACTACCTCTATGCCAGCGTAGGAAGCTGCCCGGCGGGTGGCAACCAGACCGCCTTCACGCAATATCGCATCGCGGTTTTACTGTACTAAAGTTCAGATCATCCGAACCATTGGTGATCCTTCCAAAACTCCGGCCATGTTTCGCGAAGTGGCCCGCACACGAAGATTTCGGGGCGAGATTCGCTCTCCTCATTCTTCACGCCAAGGGAATTGCCGTTGTGTCCCGCTACCCGGCACGCGGTGAATTCGCGATCTGCGAACTCCTGTGACATGCCGATTAAGATCACCGTTGAAGGCGGCTCTTTGGGATAGCCGACCAGCCATCCGGAATTGGTAATGCTGATGGGCGAAGGTAGTCGGTATGCCGGTCCGAGCATTTCGATTGCGCCGCGCTCGCCATAATTGCCAACCAGTATGCCAAGGCTGGTTTGCTCCGAGTGGGGAAGGGAATCGCGAATTCCGGCGACGGTCTTCACCATCTCGTCCCAGCCGATCTCCTCGCGAAGATCGCCATTCTTGCTGAGTGCAAAATCGCGCAGCGGCCCGCTCGGCGCGAGCGGCACAATGATCGCGCAGACGTAAGCTCCGCATGCGAAGAGCCCGGCGAAGAATACGGCTTCGGTCGAGAGTCGCGTGATTTTTGCTCGGCGGCTCAACCAACGCTCTGCAGAAACCGCTCCCATGGCAAGCAGCATTGGATACGCTTCGGCAACATAATAGAACCGTCCTTTGCTGACCCAGAAGATTGTCAACGGGACCAGGTACATTAACGCAATCATTCGATAACGGCGATCCAACAAGTAGGCAAAGAGCCCGACAATCCAAACTGGAGCGGCGACTAAATTAGCGTTCAGCCAAAACTGTCCGGTCAGGTATCCCGCAGCACGGCCTTCGCCGACATCGCGCTTGTGAATGTGCTGCAGAAAAGTGTAGGAAATGAAGTCGTGATGCGCCAGCCAAATCAGGTTGGGGAGGAAAATGAGGAGCGCCAGTCCGATGCCGCCCCAAAACCAGGGGCTGACGAAATACTTCCGAGCCCTGGTAACCACGAGGCCGACGAGGATTCCGGCGATATAGAAGGTGATGGAGTACTTGGTGAGAAGGCCGAGGCCGACCGCAGCTCCAATCGCAAGCCACCACCGAGGATTTTCGGTCTTCAAAAGCTTGATGGTGAACCAGGCGATGAGCGCATACCAGAGAAACGCGAATGAGGTGTACTGAAACTCGGTTGCTTCGAAGAGTGGCAACGGGGAGAGACCGACTGCGAGCGCTGTAGTGACCTGGGCGAGGGCGAGCCGGCCGCCGCCGAGGTCGCGCGCCATGAGCCCGCTGACTACGATGACAATTGCCTGCGCGGCCACTGAGAACATCCGCAACCCCACGAGCGAAAGACCGAACAAACTGAGCCCGATGTGCTCGAGGAACGGCGTCATAGGTGGATAGGCGACGAAGCCCCAATCCAAGTGGCGGGCATCGCTCAGAAATTGAAGTTCGTCGCGATGAAAGCCGTAACGGCCATTGGTCGCGATGTGCCCGATGGCAAAAATTGCCGCAATCCCAATGAGAACTGCGACGTCGCTACGGCCCGCGAGGACCGGCTTCTCAATCTTGTCTTCGGATGCTGTGGAGGGCATGCAGGCTCCGCGTCACTTCTTGCAAAGACCATACGTCGCACCGAGCATACCAGTTCCGTGGCGCCAGCGGACTCAAGATTTTGAGTTCAGTTAGTTGGATCTTTCAAACGGCAGCGGCACTTTGACAGAGGGCATGCCCGCAGCCGTGGCTGCTTCGATGCCGAGGTCGGTGTCTTCGAACACGAGACAGTCCGAAGGCGCAATGCCAAGTCTTTCTGCGGCCATCAGGAAGCAATCGGGCGCCGGCTTGCCGCGCTTGTAATCTTCTGCGCAAACCAGGGTGTCGAACTTGTCTAAGAGACCGAGAGCCGTTAGCGACCCCACCACGGAACTGCGCCGGCTGCCTGAAACCACGGCGAAGGGAATTTGGCCGTGCCGCGCGTTAATGTGCTCAATGACCTCGGGTATGGCCTTGAGTTGGGGCAAGAGGGATAGGTATAACTCCTCCTTCTTTTCCGCAACCGCTTCAACCGGCAGGTTAAGCCCCTGCATTTCACTTAGCAGACGGATAATTTCGCGAATGGGACGGCCGCCCCAAGCGTAAAAGAGCTTCTCTTCGTACACGCAGTTGTATTCGGCGAGAGAGGTTTTCCACGCGATGTAATGCAATGGCATGGAGTCGACGATGGTTCCGTCGCAGTCGAAGAGATAAGCGCGGAACGTGCCCGCGGGCAGTTTCAATTTCATGCGGTAGAAGAGGGCTCCTACTTCTATCGTACCGAATCAGCGCCGGCCATTGGTCGCGATCGCATCTTCGGTGGGCGTGGCAGCGCCGCCCTCGCTGGGCTTGGTGGGCAGCATTTGGAGCGCGTTATTGAACCGGTTGAAATAGTTGAACAACCCGATGGCGCAGAGTAATTCCACGATTTCGCCCTCTGAATAGAAGCTGCGCAATTCGGCAAACTGCTCATCAGTCACCGCGTGGGCATCGCTTGTAACGGTCTCGGCCAGGCGGAGCGCGGCCTTTTCAGCTGGCGAAAAATCTTCGCGCTTTTGCCAGTCTGCAAGATGCTCCAACTGATCGTCACTCCATCCAAGCCCGCGCGCGAGGATGGTGTGGCTGGCCAGGCAGTAGGGTGTATTGTTTACCTGGCTCGTGCGGACGATTATCAGTTCCTTCAGCTTGGTCGACACGGTCCCGGTATTGAGCACAGCTCCAAAGTGCGCCTGCATGGTGGCGAAGATCTCGGGCCGATGCGCCATGACCCGAAACATGTTGGGGACGTTGCCTCGGAGGGCGAACACCTTGTCGTAGAGTGCTGCAATATCGGGTGTCACTTCGCCGCGGTCGAGTCTGGAAATGCGTGACATGACGTGCCTCCTTGATCCTGTTTCGGTTCCATTATGGCATCTGCCGGGAGCGGGTCCATCGCACTTCCCGAATGAGTCCGGGACGGGTCTGCTGAAGCCGTCGTTCTTTGACCTTCCGCGCTGTCTCTGCTAACTTTGTAAAGGGACAATTAGACGTCCGTCACTCCTGAGTAGCTCAATGGCAGAGCATTCGGCTGTTAACCGAAGGGTTGTAGGTTCGAGTCCTACCTCAGGAGCCATCACATGTCTAAACGTGTCTTCCCACGTAAAACACTCCCAATAAAATCAACAACTTCGCAGATCATGTGTCTTCGGTTGTCCATGGGCACCTTGGCATAACCACGCCGATTCGATTGTGGGTACAATGTGGGTATCTTCCGAGGCAAATATTCAGATGGCAGGAAACAAACTCACAGACGCAAAAATCTTCCAAGGCGAAAGCGAAGGCGACGAAGTACAAGTTGTTTGACGGCGGCGGACTACACCTGGTCGTGAGCCCCGCTGGTGGAAAATTCTGGCGCTGGTCCTATCGCTTCAACGGCACCGAACAGTTGTTGTCAGTCGGTGAATACCCAGACATGGGTCTGGCAGCCGCACGGGTCGAACATGAGGATTGGCAAAAGTTCTGACCAGTGGCCTGAACCCCGCAGCGGAGAAAAAGAAGGGAAAGGACCAAACCAAACTTCAGGCACAGCGGCTGACAGCGTTGAAGAACTCCACCACATCCACCAAGCCACAGTGGCCTGAGAATAGCTTCGGGGCCATCCATGACGAGTGGTTCATCCAGTGGAGCAGGAAGAAGTCCCCCGACTATGTGGGACAAATGAGGAGCCGACTCGACGGGGACATTCTCCCCATGCTGGGAAGTCTGTTGATTACGGAGATCGAGGCGCCAGACATTGTTAAGATGGCGCTCGAGATCGAGAATAGTGGGGCCGAAGAGCTGGCACGGCATGCCCTTTTCACAACCGGCCAAATTTTCCGGTTCGCTATCGCACACGGGTATGCCCGGCGTAACCCTGCCGCATACTTTAAGCCCGGCGACGTGCTAAAGGACCAGACGGTGACCAACCACCCCCGCATAGTGCGACAGGAACTCCAGGCATTATTGCTGGCCATGGCGAACGACACCGGAACCGAGACCACACGGTGTGCGATATGGATCATGGCGCGGACATTCGTCAAAACAACTGAACTGCGTGAGACCCCCTGGGCCGAACTTGATCTCGACGATGGTTGGTGGGAGATCTCCAAGGAGCGGATGAAGATGAATTCCCCCCACATCGTCCCGCTTTCTAGGCAAGTGGTTGGGGCATTTCGTGAGCTTAGAGAGATCACCGGCGACAGCGAACATGTTTTCCACGGTGCCATTGATCGAGAAAAGTGCATGAGCAACAACACCATCCTGGGTGCTCTAAAGCGAATGGGGCACCACGGCGTTATGACTGGTCACGGCTATCGTGGGCTCGCGTCAACAATTCTGCACGAAGGCGCCCTGGCATCAGCACTCCTTCAGGTGGACGGGTACCCTGATACGTGGATCGAATTGCAGCTCGCCCACATGCCCCGAAACAAGTTCAGCGCTGCGTACAACTACGCACAATATCTCGATGGCCGGAAGAGAATGATGCAGGACTGGTCCGACTACTTGGACGAACAGTTAAACAAGGTGAAGAAGGTCGCTTAAATCAGTTCCCCAAACACAAAGAAACCACTCAGCAGGTTCGCCGGGTGGGGATATATTTGTCGCAGGACACTTTGGACACCGAGGCTGGCCGGCGGGGCGTTCAGGAAATGCTGAATCAAATTGACGAAGGTGCATTCGACTGAAGCAGTTTGCGGGAGGCCAGCCAACCCTGCCATTCGCAAGGGCACCCCACAGGCATTGCCGAGGTTTATGGAGGTTTACATTGTGGGGTTCGATGGCAAAAGGATTTGGACTAGTCGATTGCGCGGTTGGTGCGGGGATCAATCGCAAGGCCGTTCAACTCTGTCGCCATTGACTTGATTTTCATCTTCTGCTGGTCGAGGCCGACAAAGGGAAAGCCGTAGTGGTCTTCGTAGCTCCAAACCGTGATTCCGTTGAGGGTTACCATTGTGAACCTTTTCTCGCACCAGTAGACACCCTAAGCAACGTCTTACATTGTGTTGGGCGACACATCATGCTTAACCCAGTAATGCGCCTGCGTCTGCCTGCACGAAGGCCAACAGCCAACTGCATGGCCACTTTACACTCCGCCATCATTGGGCCCCTCATAGCTGTGCGCGGGAAATGAGTGGCTTTGCATGAGCGATCCCTCCTCCCCCGAACGATATTTACCAAGAACGACAGCATCACGAGTGAAAACCCCTTCCTGTCCCTAATCTAAGAAGCGGCCAGATCACGGCCTTGGCTGCTCCATATGGAACACCCAGCGGATGACGCGTCACGACCTCGCGATACAGTTTTTGTACGACGTCCGTGGGCTGCGGTTCCTGAGCCACCCCTCCGTCCGGAGATGCCAATAGCGTCGAGAGCAGAGCCACCCACTGTACCCGCCATCGCCAAGGATTGCCATGTCTCATAGTTGCGCCCCTTTTTAATCCCGAGTAGTGGCCGACTCGTCAGTATGCCGTCTCTTCGTCTCCAGTTCCGCAGGCCGGAATGGGTTAGGGAAGAGTCGGCGACTCTCCCGGCCGAATCGGAGGTGAAGCCTCCCCCAATACCCGGATGTCGAGAAACCGGAGGATTGACGCCGAGCATGCAAACGATGGTGAACGACGGCGAAGTTTTGAACCCGTGCCCTTGCGGAGAGCCATTAAACGGTGCAAACTTCTTCCATGCTTCCCGCGAATCAAAGATCTTTGCTTTCCTGTCTGCTATTCCTCGGGTTACCGCTTCTCGCCTGTATCGCCCAATCCTCCGGGGATAAACTCCCGGACAGCGCAGTGGCGTCGCTCCGTCAACAGGTGGCTTTCGATGGAGCCCGGCCCAACGAAAGGAACCCGGCTGGACTGCACATCACGTTCTCTAAAATCGGCGAAAACGATACGGCGCAAGGCCACGTTTCGGTCTACAGGGCGTACGCAGTTGGAGCAGCCGAAAAGCAAAAATACGTGATGGCGATATGGAAGATAGGGTCGGCACCACAGTTGATTCCCGGCGACGTATACGTTAACGCGAAGGGACTTCTGATGGCTCACAAGCCGAATCGCGATCAGGAGGATTCTGATTTCGTGGACGAGGATGACGAGCAGGATTTCGCAATTCAGGCGGCACGGGGCGAACCATACCGATTCATTTTGGCAACGCCAGACGGAAAGCTTTCTGTTCCGGGGACAGTCGTTCCCTACCCGATCCAAAACCAAGATCGCAGTTGTCGAGTTGAAGCACGACTGGCCCTGCCGGAAGCGATTGCAGTAATCCTCTATGCTGACGGCTTGGCACCGAACTCCGATGTTGCATTCAATTCACTATCCGAAGGTGAATCACATGATGGAGACTTCCACACCGATGCCCACGGTCACGGTGCTGCGATTACACTGCCGAACGTGAAAGGGAAAAATGCAGGTGTCGTCAAGGTATCGGTGTCCACAAAGGAGTGTGCCACATCGGTGGAAGTTCCGTGGGGCAAAGGGAGCTACAAGCCTCTCTGATTAACCTTTTTTCGAGAAGCTAATAGAGTTCCGAGTGTGTCGTGGACGACTCTTCCTCATGCCGAATATTCGCCCCCGGCAGGTCGAGGCGGGGTTAGGGCGAGTCGGCGGTGAGTCATCCTATTCCAAGAATGCATATTCGCAGAGTTGAGAACCTATGGGCGACGAGAGGTGTGAGAGCATGTCTACAATGAAGGCCTGCGCCTATTGGATCGCAATCGACTGCATTGTGATGGTTCTCAAGTTCGTTATAAAAATAGGCTGCCGTCATACCTCGTTGATGTTCTCGTTCCGGGATTCTTTGTCGCTGCTCTTCTGAATGGCAGCCTGCACGACCACATCATGCCTGGGTACGTTTTGGTCGCCTTCTTTGTAAACTGCCTGCTCTACTCGCTGGTCGTCTTGATTGGCTTGAAACTCATTGCGAAGAGGCCGATTTAGCCGTTCCGGTCGGATCGTGGCCAACCCTTCACTGTGCCGGTTGATCGCCCCAGCCCGGGCTGGCTGGAATGGGTTAGCGGCGATCAGCGACACAGCGATGGCGGGATGTGGCATCGAGAAATCGCGGCCGGTTCGTTTGACAGCGACCGTTGGCCGGGCCCACGTATACGAAAGCGAAATGACGAAGTCACCCCAGCCCTGCACAGACTGCAATCGCTGGCTGCTGCAAGGGTCGCCGTGAACGGAGCAGCTAGCGCTTCAGAATACGCATGGGTGGCCTGTCATTCGGCAGGCTTTCGCGGCGTCGGGTCGGTCAAGTGCTTTCCATGATGTCACAAACACGCCTGGCATTGCCCTATCGGAGTTCGGGACATGCATGCATGACGAAGGGAGTGCCGAGGGGAGTTCTACAATGGAGTTTGCATGCTTATTGGAAGTTGGGCGCTGATTCTCCGCCGGTTGTTGGAGGTTGTACTTGCCTTAAGCAGTGTGGGCCTTGTGCTTGTGGCGAGATCCAGTGGTCAGACGGCAGGCGCGAGTTCCGTCGACGTTCGGACGGCACCAGAAACGCCGCAAGCGAAAGCGAAGCAGGTCTTCAGCCGCGAAGGCTTGTGGATCTCGAAGAAAGATAATTCAACTGCCGTCAGAGTACATGGATACCTGCAGGGAGATGGGCGGTTCTTCGTCACCAATCTGAAGGATCAGCTGCACGAGGGCTTGCTCTTTCGTCGAGTACGGCCCTTGGTAGAAGGCAAGCTCGCGAATTTCCTGGATTTTCGAGTCATGCCGGATTTTGGCGAAGGGAACGCGGTGATTCAGGAGGTCTATGTCGAGAACCTGCAGCGGGTCTTGCTTGGGGCCGGACACACCTCGACGGTGTTCCAGCTCG
>JANXQR010000077.1 GCA_025353435.1 Acidobacteriota bacterium
GGCACTGGGGATGGGGACACACTCAATCACGGCGGTTTATTCAGGCGATGCGAATCATCAGTCGTCCAGCAGTATTGCGATTAAGGAGACCATTCAGGACTTCAATCTTGCGGCCGTTCCTGGAAGCGGCAACGGAACGCCTACAATTTTTCCGGGAAGCGAAGCAGATTACGGACTGGTTTTATCCCCACTGGGCGGCGCTGCGCTGGCCGGGGCAGTGAATCTGAGCATCGATGGACTTCCGACAAACGCGACGGCTGAGTTTTCGCCGGCCGTGGTGGCGGCACACTCTGAGAAGACGAATGTCACATTGCATGTGAAAACCGCGAGCCTCGCGGCGGTACCGCAGGATCGTAACCCGCTTGGACATGGATCTCTTCCCGTGGCCTTCGGGCTGGTGCTGCTGCCGTTGGCCAACAGGCTGCGCAAAGCACGCCAAAGCTGGCTCCCGATGGTATTGCTTTCGATTGCGGGTGCGGCTCTCGCACTTGGTTTGACGGGGTGCGGCGGGATCACTTACACGCCGAAGAACTTCACGATGACGGTGACTGCTTCGTCCGGCAACCTGTCTCACACAACCGCGGTCAAGATCACCGTAGAGTAGCGGCGATGCGAAGTTTAGAGGGCAGCATCATCCACGCCAAAGGCACGCTGGGATGTTAACGAAAAAATAACTGCCGAGTCGGCGCTCATTCGACAACCAGACGAAATGCAAACAGTGGCAGCGGTGCAACCCCGCCTTCAGTTATTTAGCTTGAAGTTGACAGCCACGGGAATTCGGACTGGGACGGGTTCGCCGTCCATCGTGGCGGGTTGGAACTTATACTTGCTGACTGCGTTCAAGGCCTGCTCGTCCAATCCAGCGGGTAACTGGGCGGTGGTTAGGTACATGTCGCTGACACTCCCATCTTCCCTGACGAGCACGCTCACTCCAACCTCTCCTTGCACCCTCTTCTTACGCGCTTCCTTTGAGAACTCCGCCTCAGGGTGGATACGCGGTACAGGTGAATGATCCAACTGATCTCTGGACGTGAGCAGAGACGCGGGGCGACCTTCACCACTGAACGGCACCCAAATCTCGATGCGAACCGATACGGGCTGACCGTGTACCTTACCCGGTGAGAAGGTGGACTGGCGCAAGGCAGCGATAGCGGCTTCATCAAGTGGACTCGATCTTGCGTTTTCAACCTGGATGTTTTCTGGATTTCCATCTGTGCCAATCATTGCGCTAAGAGCGCACACGTGCTTGATTGTCGAAACTTGCGGGTCGCTCGGGTAAACAGCGGAAACTCCATGCAAGAGTTTGGGCGACTCGACTCCAAAACCGGGGAAATACACCCCGTCCTTGTCAGGCCGAGGCTCTAGCTTCTGGCTGAGAGCAATGGCGTTCATTAGCAGCATAGAGGCAAAAAGAACTGCGGAGCTGCGCATTGACATCTCCTTTTTGCGTGAACTCGCACGGTATCAGATGATGAGTTCTCCCAGCAACACGATCAAATTCTCTCGATCTCAACCCAACAAACTCACAAGGTCAACTGCTTGGGATACACCGTCTGCCGAGACCGTACCCGACGGCTAAATCTGGCGCCTATTTGCGACAGTCATTACATCTTGCCCTGTGGGGGCGAACATGTGCAACAGACTCAATTCTCGTTGTGATCGGGTTGTGGGCAACTCGGAAGTAACGCCCACTGTGAAATTCCCAAGGGCAACCGCAGATCCTTCACTGCATTCAGGAAGACAGCGTATTGAGGAAAGGGATGCGTGCCGGACACGACGATTGAGACTACTCGTCCAGCAGCACAACGAGGCTCAGTTGCGGTGCGGGAATCTCGGCGGGTACGTAAACGCCAACCTGGCGGGTTTGAACGATGTGTTCCCAGCATGGCCCAGCGCGATGAATCGAAAAGTATTGACTCTCCACCCGTGCGGCAATCTGCGGAGGCGGGACTGAGAGATGATTCAGCGTGAGCCCGGGAAGAGCTCGCTTGATGAGCTCGGTCACAAAGCGGGATGAACAAATCTTTGTCAACTTGGGAACGGTTGCGATAAGGTCTGCTTCACCCGTTGGAGATTGAATCTCGAGGATCCAGCGCCCTGGGCCTACGCAACGCTCATCTGTTACATCACCGTGATAAAGGAAGGTTTCAACTGCACGCAGGGGGATCTTGATGGCCTTGGATGGCAGCACGATTTCCAGATGACGGCGGATGTGCGCGTCCAGGCTCGCGAAGCAATCGCCGAGAGCATGGTGGTCATATGGGGTAAGCGAGCGCGGGTGGACCTCGAGGCCGAACGTGCAAAGGGCACCGCCAAGCCGGGACATCTCCCGGTACAACTCCTGCGGATGAGCGCGCGACATGAGCATGTGATTCAGGGCCGGCAGGTTTGCGTTGATGGCGTGAAGGAACCAATACTGTGCGACATGGCGCGCCGACATTCCTGCTTGATAGACACCGTTTTTCTGTTGCTGTTCCTGCGTGAACACCGTGCTCTTCTCATCGAGGATGTCGATCAAGCGGCGCAGCATCTGGGTGAGGGCTGGGCTGGCATTGAGGCTGAGGCACGGGGGGACGAAGGTGGAATCCGGTTCATATCGGCCTGAGCCGTCCCGCAGGATTCGCACGACCGGCAGGCTCACGAAGCGATCGGATATTTCATCTTCGCCGAGCAAGAGCAGATTCTTTCGGCCAAC
>JANXQR010000443.1 GCA_025353435.1 Acidobacteriota bacterium
TCTGCCATTGCGGGGTGAGAAAGACATGCTGCCTTGAACTGTTGGCAGCAAGCAGCACCTCAGTTCCAACTACGGAGATCTCCGCCAGGATTAGCGCCAGAATGCTCGCGCGGCAATGGCGGACTTTGGCCGGCTGAGCGGTTTTCGGTCCGCCGGAAAGGCTTGACCTAGATGGCCGGGCCGCCACGCGGCACATCTGGCCGGACCGGATGAATAGTTTGAAGTTCCAGTTTTCCAGAAGAGATGATGGGTTGCAGACTTCAAGCGCGTAGTCGAAACTTGGTTGCCATGAGCTTCCGTCGCATTCTTGGGCCAGTTTTTTTGGTTGGTCTCCTCGCAGCACCGCCATCCAACGCTTCTCATCTCGTCACAGGAAACGGCTTTGGATTCGCGGTGGTGTCTCCGGAAAGCGGCGCAGTGACCAAGTTCTATGCGCACCCGTACAGCTTTATTCGCTCGGATCCGAAGAACCCACTGAGCGAAGGGCTTGAGGCCACCAACTTCATCAAGATTCTGGGCTGGAGCGAAGGAGCCGCGCAAATCAAGTCGACTGACTATGACGAAGACTCACATGTGATTCGCATGCAGAGTGGCGATGGCACCGGATTTGTATTCATGCCGTTTGGATTACGTCATGCGGCTCTCATCATCGACTGGGAACCTGGAAACTTAACGGCGAAGCAGACTGGTGTGCATGTGGACTGGAGCCACCCGGTCAATTCTTTGCGGGAAGTGCGGATGTTCGGAACAGGAATGTGGATTCTTAGACTCGAAGATGTGACGGAGTCATTGTTGCTCGTTCCGTTGAGGCATGCGCCACAATCTTCTTATGATCCGCGCCACTTTCTTGAGGGCAGTTCAGCATGGGCCCTGCTGTCGCTTGAGAGTGAAAGTGAGCTGGAACAAACGGTGAAAGACTTCAGCCACTGGCGCGGGGGATTGGCGCCGCATGAGTTGGTAAGTCGTGAGATCGCGGAAGTGGAGCAGTGGCGAGCCAAGCCGCGCGTGGTGTTCGCGAGCGAAAACGAAAGGCATTTATGGCGGCAAAGCGAGATGATGCTCCGCATTGCGCAATGCCGCGAACCCAACCGCCCTGGGCGCAATGGCAATGGCTTGATTGTTGCCAGTTTGCCCGATGGCATTTGGTTTACGCCGTGGGTGCGGGACATGGCGTATGCAACGGTCGCGTTGGCCCGAATGGGACACCGCGATGAGGCACGCGCCGCGCTGTTGGCCTATTTCAACGCTCGGCCAACAGGAAAGATGCGCGCCGATACCGCAGGCGCCGACTACCAGATATCGGTTGTCCGATATTTTGGCGACGGGGAGGAAGAGCCGTTCTTTACACAGGAGGGAAGCACCAACATTGAATTTGACGATTGGGGCCTGGCACTATGGGCACTCGGGGAATACATGCGGCAATACAACGACGTTTCCCTGTTGCACACGATGACCTTTCGCGGTCCGCTTTACGTGAGCGCGAAGGAATTTGTGGCGCAGGCGCTGATTAGGAATTTGGAGGATTACGGGGGTGGATCGATTGTTGCGGCGGACACGTCGATTTGGGAAGAGCGGCAGAAAGACAAGAAGCATTTCGCATGGTCAACGGCCTTGGCCATTGTGGGACTGCGGGACTTCGCGGAGATGACGCGACTTGAGGGAGATAAGGAAACGCAAGGCTCAATCTCGACAAATGTCATTCGGTTGCGCAAGGGATTTGACGCGGCGTTCATCCGCGGAGGTAAGCTGCACGGGACAATGGAAGAGGGTGTCAAGAACGATATCGATGGCGCATTGCTGCCTATTATCGACTTCGGCGTCGTGACTGATCCGGCGATCGTGCGCGACACGGTGGAGAGGATGGATCTGCTAAAGGTTGCCTCCGGCGGATATCGTCGCGTCCGCAGCACTTACACGGATCCAACTATCTTTGAGTATTGGTATGAGAGGCAGGAATTTCTGTTTGTTGATTTCAGCCTAGCCGAGATTCTCTTCAAGCTAGGAAGAACCACCGAAGCGGATGCGATTCTCAAGCGCATCGTCGACAAGGCAGCGGCAGACCGCAACATCATCCCGGAAATGTATGTGGCCGTACCTTGTAGCCTGTTTCCCGGAGAAGTCGGCGATCCCACCGGCGCCATGCCCATGGTGGGATACGGAGCGGGAGAATTTATTCTGCATCTGCTAAAGCTGCACGGAAAGGACTCCGAGCAGTGATTCCGGCTTTTTGCCCGCCTTACATTCGGAAGAGATTGCGAAAAACTAGGGCTCTAATGGGACGCCGTTTGTCTTGAACCCTAGCGTAAAGGATGGCGACCCTGCCTGAATCCGGTAATCGCCCTGGGACGGGTTAACGAAAAGAGGATCGGCGACCAAAGAATTCTCATCCAGGGCTACTCCGCCGAAGATGGCGTCGGCGGCTTTGGAGACGTTCAGATAAAGAATGTTGGAGTCTATTGTTCCCGGGTTCGGATCAACATAGGCTGGGTATTTTGCAGGCGTCATATCGTACGTATCCTGTGACAGTCCTCCATTTCGGTAAACGATGTTCTGAGTTACCGAGAAGTTGCTCACCATCAGATCGTCTGGGATTGCCGCGAATCCATACGATCCAAAGTGCCCGTTTGCCTCCGGAGCCACCAGGTTCACCGCAGTGTAGTTCACAAAGAGCGCCAGATTGTGCAATGCTGTCGTCGATGAGCCCGTCTCCGCTCCATTGGTCAAGACAATTCCAATTCGATGGCTTTGATGGGGTGCGAGTGCGGCTTTGAAAATGAAGTGCGAGACTGCCTCGGTCGCTGCACCGGTGCCTACAATCATTCCATCAATCTCAAGGTTAAATGTACCGCTGGTTCCCCCAAACGAGCGGCCTG
>JANXQR010000174.1 GCA_025353435.1 Acidobacteriota bacterium
CAAATACCGAGGGCGGCGACCATGAACGCGTGGCCGAGCGCGTAGGTCATGCCGAGGCGCAAGCCGCTCTTCCAATTGCGTTGGACTGCAGTGATATCGGAAATGGCGGCGAGGTGATCGTAATCGAATCCGTGGCGTAGACCGAGGACGAGGCAGGAGCCAATTGCGGCGTCGAGTTTCCAGTCGCCCGGAAGGAATATCACGAGTGAAGTATAGAGCAGGGCGGAGTTGACTGGTTTACCTGGGATTCCCAACTCGGAGGCGATTGAGAGCGGGCTTTCATTGGGCGGGGCGCAGTTGAATCTGGTAGCCGCTGTAGTCGATCTCGATGGTGGTCTGGCCGAGGAGCCAACTACTAGATATGGCTGTGGCATGGGTGGCCATGGGGAAGCCGTCGATAGTTGCGTAGTGGCGAGCCACCTGCGTGGGGCCGACAAGCACCGAGGGGCTCTTGGCAGTAACACCCGACAGTTGCACGATGGAGTAATCCTGCGCGTCGACCCACAGATCGCCTTGGAACAGATAGGCAGCGCTCTGACGGGGAGCGATGGAGAGCGAAATGCAATTACGGCCGTCGACGACTTCGCGTCCTTTTACATGCATGGTGTAATTTGCTGACGTAATGAGAGCGCTTCCGCGGTTGGCGGGCTGGGTCACGGTTCGTTCACTGTCAAGAACGCGGCCCAACACCTGCTTGAGCAACAGTTCTGACCCGCTTTGATTGAGGATGGCGAAGCTCTTGCCGTGGTCTTTTTGGTAGGTGGACTTCAGCGTCATCTGAGCGGCCGGTTGGACCTTGTCCTGGGTCTTGTCCTGGTTGCGAAACACGGAGTAGTGCTCGGTGACGGTGTAAGAGATGAGGTTCTGTTCGCGCGAAGTGACCGAACTGTCTATGCCGTGGATGACGGCTTCGTCGGGTATTTGCGAATAGGAGGCTAGAGCGAAAGGGCCGAGTACGCCGACCGCAAATATTCCGAGCATCCGGATGACGCAGCACCGAGTGAGATTGAACATGATCCTGAAGTAAGTCTACCAATCCGATGAATCTGGCGCCGCGGCGGATGTACACGGTTGAAACGTTGATGGGATCCCGAAATGCCGATACCCCACTTCGCGATCGATCTGGGCGAGGTGGGGTACCGGATTGCTGGTTGGACTGTTTATGCGATGAGCCAACCTACTGCGGCTATTGCTGTGCAGCCTTGGCGTCGGCCTTGGCGCTCTGTACTGCGGCGAGGAATGCTTGTGCCGATGGCGGTGGCGGAACCTTGCCCATCAGGACGTCGCGTTGCGTGACGTCTGGACCGTAGACAGCCCTCATTGAGTCCTTATCCTCGTGAACTGCTGCGCCGTTCAGCGCGAGTCCGGCAAAGACGCCTTTGGCACGCGAGTAGGTCAGAATTTCGGCATCCAGCTTCCAGTCAGTTTCGGCGGAAGCATGACGGCCGACAGGGCCTGCCGCGGCGGATACATCGGCACCGATCTTGAACTTGCTGTTGAGCAGCTGCTCCATGCCCTTGTCATTCTGAATGATCATGACCAGGTCAATGCCTTCTACGCCAATCTGGAAACCCATGCTTCCGCCCTCGATGGCGAAAAAGGCAGGCGCGCTCCAGCCGTTGTCAGTGCGGCATGTGGCGACGCCCTTGCCGCCTTCCGCTCCAATTACGAAGCCGCCCTTGACCATGTGAGGAACCACGGCGACGCATTTGGCGTGCGCCATTACTTCTTCAGGAATCCCTTTATCTTCTGCCGTCATGATTTGATGAAGCACATCGGCTGCCTTGTCGAGTCGGTCGGTCGAGACTTCGCGGGGTGTGTCCGCAGCCCAACCCATGCTCGCAAAACCTAATATCGCGGTCATCGTTATCAGTTGTCTTTTCATAAGATTGTTCTCCTTGCAACGCTTTGAATCAATGGGGGATTGTCGATGCGGGCAATGCTACCCGCTAAAATCGCTCAACGCAGACGCACGATTGTGTGCCTACTGATGAGTTATATGACAAGCGATGCCAATTGGTTGCCCGAAAAAATTATTGAAAATGTTGGTGATAGTAGAAAGGCCCCGAAAACAAGGAGATAAGACGACGCCTGCGGGTGCGCTATGCTTGCTCTTCGAAGGCGAAATCGAGTGAGTGTGCAGTTCGAGATGGGCCGGGGACGAAAGTCGGTGCGCGTGCGCGGCGTGGTGCAGGGCGTCGGGTTTCGGCCGTTTGTCTATCGCCTGGCAACCGAGGGGAGCCTTTCCGGTCATATTGGGAACGATACCGATGGCGTGATTATCGAGATTGAAGGTTCCGATAAGGAAATTGCGGCATTTTTGGTGAGGCTGCGTGAAGAGCCTCCGCCGATGGCACGCATTGATTCAATCGATGTCGGAGATTTGTCAGTAACGGGTGAAGCAGGATTCGCGATTATATCGAGCCACGTGCTTGGCCGTGTCAGCACAGGGATTCCGGCGGATGCGGCGACCTGTGCGGACTGCCTCCGTGAGCTGCTTGACCCGCGCGATCGGCGCTATCGCTATCCGTTTCTGAACTGCACCAACTGCGGTCCGCGATTCACAATCACGCGCAGCATTCCGTACGATCGCCCTCAGACTTCAATGGCGGCGTTTCTCATGTGCGCCGCTTGCCAGGCGGAGTACGACGGCCCATTGAATCGCCGCTTTCATGCGCAGCCGAATGCTTGCTGGGATTGCGGTCCCCGCGTGTGGATGGTGGGCATGGATGGTATGGAGATTGCCGCGAAAGATCCAATTGGCGCATGCATCGACCGCCTGCTCGAGGGCCAGATCATGGCGATCAAAGGCATTGGGGGATTTCACCTGAGCGTGGATGCGACCAATGAAAATGCGGTAATGCGACTCAGAAAGCGCAAGCACCGCTATGGCAAGCCGCTCGCCGTGATGGTGCGCGATGTGGAGGCGGCACGAACGTTGTGCGTGCTGACGGATGAGGAGGAAAAGCTACTGAAGACTGCGGCGCGACCTATCGTGCTGGCGCGCGCATATGAAACAGGTGGCGTTGCTCCTTCAATTGCGCCGGGAATTCCATGGCTTGGGGTCTTTCTGCCGTATGCGCCGCTGCAGCATCTGCTGTTTGCCGACGAACGGGTGCGGGCACTGGTGATGACGAGCGCCAACCTGAGCGAGGAGCCGATCGCGATTGACAATGAGGAGGCTCGATCGAGGTTGGCCAATATTGCGGACGCATTCCTGTTCCACGATCGCGAGATATTGCAGCGCTGCGACGACTCGGTTGCGGCTATTGTCGATGGTGCGCCGCAACTGATTCGAAGAGCGCGCGGTTTCATACCGCTCGGAATCGACTTTCCAATTGAAGCCCCGGCGCTGCTTGCGGTCGGTGGACATTTGAAGAGTGTGTTCACACTTGCGCGCGGGAGGTTTGCCTATCAAAGCCAGCACCTGGGTGATCTCGAAAGCCCGGTGGCGCTGGAGTTTTTCGAGGAATCACTTGCGCATCTGATGCGTACTTTCGAGATCGAGCCTGAAGCGGTGGTGCACGATATGCATCCTGGCTACATGTCTACGGCCTGGTCGCTGAAGTGGGCGGGAGATCGAGGGGTACGGGTGATCGCGGTGCAGCATCACCACGCGCATATTGCAGCGTGCATAGCGGAACATGCGATCGAGGGGTCGGTCATTGGTCTGTCTCTTGATGGAACGGGCTATGGCACGGACGGGTGCATCTGGGGAGGGGAAGTGCTGGTGTGCGGGCTTGATGGGTTCGAACGCTTCGCGCATCTTGAGTACGTGCCGATGCCGGGAGGCGATGCGGCGGTGCGCGAACCGTGGCGCATGGCACTTGGACATCTGCACGTGGCTGGATTGGATGTAGGTTCCGCTTCAATGCCGGGGCGGATAGGTGCTACAGAATCGGAAGCCAGGGTGATGATCAGAATGATGGATCGCAATATCAATGCACCACTGACATCGAGCCTGGGTCGTCTCTTTGATGCGGCAGCGGCAGTCATTCTTGGTCGCCGCAAAGTGGATTACGAAGCCCAGGCTGCAATTGAGTTGGAAGGGTTGGCTGTCGACGAACCGGACGATGTGGGGAGCTACCCGATTACGATGGCTGGGGGCGATTGGCCTTGCTCACCAGCACGCTTGATTGTTGCATCGATGTGGCGCGAGATGATGGCGGACTTTGATAGAGGGCTGAGCAAATCACTGATCGCCGCGCGCTTCCACGCCAGCATTGCGGACGCGTTTGTGCAGGCGGCAATTGGCGCACGCGCGGCCACGGGGATCGAGAATGTTGCCTTAAGTGGCGGAGTAATGCACAATCGCCGACTAAGCCGGTTGCTGCGCGTTGGACTTGAGGCGACGGGTTTCCGTGTATATCAGCATCGTCGCGTGAGCCCGGGTGATGGCGGGCTGAGCTATGGGCAGGCTGCTGTCGCGGCGGCGATACTCAAGAAAAGCTAGGAGAGGCGCACGAGTTGTTCGGCTTCAACACGCGGGCCCAGGATGGACATGCGCGGGATGCGTCCACGCACCATTGCCACTTCATCGCAGCGATGCAGGCGCGGACATGCCTGGCAATCCTTAAAGATCTTGTCGGGCAGTTCTGTCTTGTCTTCAACAGTGCGAAATCCATATTTGAAAAAGAAATCAGGAATGCGCGTGAACAGGCACACGGAAGCAATGCCGTGATCTTCGGCCTCGTCAATCAGCGCACTGAGAATTTTGCCGCCTGCGCCCTGACCCTTTGCTTCAGGCTTGACGACGATGGAGCGAACCTCAGACAAATGCGGTCCATAAAAGTGGAGTGCACCACAACCGAGAAACACGCCACCGTCGGACTCCGCGACGGTGAAATCGCGAATGTTCTCGCATATCTCGGCGAAGGGGCGCTTAAGCAGAGTGCCATCTCCGGAGAGTGAATTAACCAGGTCGTAAACGTTGGATGCATCCTGAAGGCGAGCTTTACGTACCAGCATGGATTGCCTCCTTTGCTGGTGCTGCAAGTGCGGCGATTCGCGCGTTGGCGTCTGACAAGGCCTGGCGTACGCGCTGTCGGGCTGTGCCGCCGATTACGTCATGGCAATCGAGTGTCGCGGTCAAGGTGACTGCATCGAAGAAATCGGCTTCGAATTCGCTGCCGAACTGACGCAACTCTACGATCGAGAGCTCGCCGAGTTCCACACCCTTTTCCAGGGCGAAACGAACCGCGTTGCCGATTTTTTCATGTGCGGTGCGGAAGGGAACTCCCTTGTGAACGAGGTATGTGGCCGCAGCCATCGCGTTCAAGTAGCCCGACTGTGCCGCCGCATGCATGCGTTCGTAATTGAATTCGAGCGCTGCGGTGAAGCGCGCAACAAGGCCCAGCATCTGCGGCACGAATTCGACTGCGAATGCTGGTTCCTGCGTCTCCTGCATATCCTTATTGTAGGCAAGGGGAAGGCCCTTGAGCTGCAGCGTAACCGCTTCAGCGGCGCCGTGAATGCGGCCGACCTTTGCGCGGAGAAGCTCGGTGAGGTCGGGATTTTTCTTCTGCGGCATGGCACTTGAGCCAGTTGAAAATGCTTCAGGCAGGTTCACGAATCCGAACTCGGCGGTGGCAAAGAGTGTGATCTCCTCCGCGAATCGGCTGGCATGGAGACCGACGAATGTGAGGGCCTGCAGATACTCGAGCACGAAGTCGCGGTCGCTTGTTGCGTCCATCGAGTTGGACGTCGGTGCCGTGAAGTTCAACTCGCGCGAAGCAATGTTTCGATCGAGGGCGAGAGTTGCGCCGGCAACGGCTCCCGAACCAAGCGGACAAAAATTCAGGCGGGCGCCGCAATCGCGCAGGCGCGAAACATCCCGGAGCAACATCTCCACGTATGCAAGAAGCCAATGCGCGACTATTACTGGCTCGGCCCGCTGCAGGTGCGTATAGCTGGGCATGACTGCTTCGCCCGCGGTGTGCGCTAGAGAAACCAGCGCGTTGGCCCAGGATGAGAGCGATTCGATTGTCAGTCCGATCTGATGACGAACGTAGAGGCGAAGATCGGCGGCGATCTGCTCATTGCGGCTGCGACCGGTGTGGAGCTTCAGACCCAGGGAGCCGATTCGCTGTGCCAGGGAAAGCTCCACAAAGTGATGGATGTCTTCCGCGCTCGGGTGATTGCGGACCAGCGTTTTGCCGGCATCCGAGGCATGATCGGCGGCGATCGCGTCCAGAGCGTTACGTACTTCGGAGGTCTCACTCTGAGTGAGGATTCCAGCGGCGTAAAGGGCGGACGCGTGCGCCTTGCTGGTAGCTACCTCATGTTCGAGAAGCCGCCAATCAAAGACAATGGAGCGCTGCCATTGTTCGAACTCGGGATCGAGGGGCTCGCGAAAGCGACCCGACCACATCTTCACGGATTGTTGTTCGTTCGACATTAAATTGTTTCTGTTCCCTCATGTATTTCTTCCGACGAGCAAATGGCCACGCTAATTCTTTTCCTTCCCGTTATTCAGCTGAGGCATCTCCGTGCCTTTGCTCAGGGTGAGGAGGCCGGTTGCGGCATAGGTGAGAAGCTTCTCTCGTGTGTCGGAAATGTCCAGATTGCGCATGGTGAGCTGGCCAATGCGATCGCGCGGAGAGAAGCTGGAATCAGTCTTCTCCATGCTGAGGCGCTCGGGGTGGAAGGTGAGGTTGGGCGACTCGGTGTTGAGGATCGAGTAGTCATTGCCGCGACGCAGCTCAAGCGTGACCTCGCCAGTTACGGGTTTAGCGACCCAGCGCTGAGCGGATTCGCGGAGCATGATGGCTTGGGGGTCGAACCACCGGCCCTGATAGAGCAGGCGGCCGAGTTTACGGCCATTCTCGCGGTACTGCTCAATGGTGTCCTCGTTGTGGATTCCAGTTATGAGCCGCTCGTAAGTGATGTACAGCAGAGCGAGGCCCGGTGCCTCGTAGATGCCGCGACTCTTTGCCTCGATGATGCGGTTCTCAATCTGGTCGGACATGCCCAAGCCGTGTCGGCCGCCGATGCGGTTGGCCTCGAGCAGGAGGGCGACGGGATCATCGAAATGCTTGCCATTGAGAGCCACCGGGAAGCCCTCGTCGAAGCGGACTGTTACCTCTTCGCGAGGCACCTCGACTTCATTCCTCCAAAAGGCCGTTCCCATGATGGGTACGACGATCTTGATGGACGAGGAGAGGTGCTCAAGATCCTTGGCTTCGTGGGTTGCGCCCAGGATGTTGGAGTCGGTGGAATAGGCCTTCTCGGCCGACATCTTGTATGCGAAGCCCGAGCGCTGCATGAACGCAGACATTTCAGCGCGACCGCCCAGCTCGTCGATGAAAGCAGCGTCAAGCCAGGGCTTGTAGACCTTGAGCTCGGGATTGACCAGCAGGCCGTAGCGATAGAAGCGCTCGATGTCGTTGCCTTTGAAAGTGGATCCGTCGCCCCAGATGTGAACGTCGTCCTCCTTCATGACTGACACCAGCATGGTGCCAGTGACGGCGCGGCCTATTGGGGTGGTGTTGAAGTAGGTAACGCCGGCGGTGCTGATGTGGAAGGCACCGGCCTGCAGCGCCGCGATACCTTCGCGGACCAGCGGGCCGCGGCAGTCGATCAGACGGGCTTTTTCTGCGCCGTATTCGAGAGCCTTGCGCGGAATTTCATCGTAGTCGACCTCGTCGGGCTGGCCGAGGTTAGCCGTATAAGAATAGGGAATGGCACCCTTCTGCTTCATCCAGTGGAGCGCAGCGGAGGTATCGAGCCCGCCTGAGAAGGCTATGCCTACCTTCTCGCCGATGGGCAGGGATTCAAGAATTACAGACATGCTTGCAGATCCTCAGACAGCTTTCAATAGAAGTAAATGGCTGCGGCTAAGTGTTGAATTTCTCAACGTTCGACAACCCGCCGAGCAACAGCAACAGCAACGCCTTTTGCGCGTGCATGCGGTTTTCCGCCTGGTCGAAGACGATCGATTGAGGGCCGTCAAGGACTGCGTCCGTGACTTCAGCATTTCGACGCGCGGGAAGGCAATGCATGAAGACTGCGTTCGGTCTCGCCTTCTGCATCAGGGTTTCGTTCACCTGGAAGGGACGGAAGATGGGTGCGCGTTTTGTGGATTCGTGCTCGTATCCCATGCTCACGCACACATCTGTATACACCGCGTCAGCGTTTTCGACGGCTGCGTGAGGATCCTGGAGCAGGCGAACTTCGCATCCATTCAATTCGGCAATCTCTCGAGCCTTGGTGACGATTTCGATGTCAGGTGAGTAGCCCCGCGGGGTCGCAACCGTTACGTTGGTCCCCAACTGCGCGCCGGTCAGCATAAGCGAATGGCAGACGTTGTTACCATCGCCGACATAAGTGAAGTTAAGTCCTGAAGCCGATCCGAAGTGTTCCTCAAGAGTCATAAAATCGGCCAGCGCCTGGCATGGATGCTCAAAATCTGAAAGTGCATTGATCACTGGCACGCGGGAGTTGGCGGCCATCTCCGTGATGGTGTCGTGCGCATAGGTTCTCAATACGATCAGGTCAACCCAGCGCTCGACATTGCGTGCAACGTCGGCGATCGACTCGCGTTCTCCCAGGGGAGAATTGGTCTGATCGACAAAGATCGCGTTGCCGCCCATGGTGCTGAATCCGGTTTCAAAGCTGAGCCGCGTTCGAAGGCTCGCTTTCTCAAACATCAACACCATTTGCTTTGCATCGAGTGCATTGCGGTACTCGCGGGGGTTGTGCTTCACATGGTGGCCGAGCTTGAGGATTGCGCGGACTTCGCCGCTCGACAGATCTGCGATGGAGCACATGTCCTCGCCGGCCAAGCGAGCCGCCGCGTTAAGAATGTCAGGGTCGTTTTGAACAGGCAGGGCGGTTTCCCGGCGCTCGATGGTTGCTTTGCTAGCCAAGGTGTTTTCCTCCTGCGGCATGGGTGGTCTGCGCCCCGCTAAAGGCGGCGGTGTGTTGAGTAAAGATTTCATCGAGTGCGGCAATGGCGGTGTCGACGTGGGTGCGTTCAATGATGTAGGGCGGCAGAAAACGCAGGACCGTATCGCTTGTGCAGTTGATGATTATGTGGCGCTTCAGCATCTCGGCCACGGTGAGTTTGGCGAGATCTGCTGAGTCGAGTTCTACACCAATCATCAGGCCCTTACCGCGCACATCCTCGATGGTTTCATGCTTAGTGGCGAGGGAGCGAAGCTGGGTCACGAAGTACTCGCCGACATCAGTTGCGTGCAGAAGCAGATTGTCTTGATCAATGTGGTCGATGACGGCGATTGCGACGGCGCAGGCGAGCGGGCCGCCGCCGAAAGTTGTCCCGTGCATGCCGGCGTGGATGGCGCGCGCTGCTTCTTCAGTGCAGAGGATGGCCCCGAGCGGAATGCCGCCAGCGAGCGGCTTTGCCAACGTTGTGACGTCGGGCTGAATCCCATAGTGCTGATAGCTGCACCACTTTCCGGTGCGGCCCATTCCGGCCTGAATCTCATCAACAGCCAGCAGCGCCCCGGTGGAAGTGG
Organism: Acidobacteriota bacterium; assembly: GCA_025353435.1. GTDB lineage: Bacteria > Acidobacteriota > Terriglobia > Terriglobales > Acidobacteriaceae > Telmatobacter. The sequence continues at coordinate 9,477 of JANXQR010000174.1, forward strand.
CGAGCGCGCGTGCTTCAGCGAGGAACTCTTGAGTCAGCGGCCGCACGCCGCCTTCACCCTGGATGGCCTCGACAAGGATCGCGCAGACGTCATTTGAGAACTTGGCGCGCAGATCTTCGATGTCGTTGAAGCGGACGAAATCCACGCCTGGAACGACGGGCCCGAAAGGTTCCCGATATTTGGCCTTATGGGTTGTCGAGACAGAACCAAATGTACGCCCGTGAAAGCTCTGTTCAAGAGCGAGGAACTTGGTGCCGATCTGTCTTCCTTCGCTGCGCAAGAGCCCGGCATGTGCACGGGCCAGCTTCATTGCGCCTTCCCATGTTTCAGTGCCGGTGTTAGCAAAGAAGACGCGATCGAGCCCGGTGCGCTCGGTGAGCCGCAGGGCAAGCTCAGCCTGACCCTCATGGTAAAAGAGGTTTGAAGTGTGAATGAGCGCGCGGCTCTGATTGATGATCGCCCGCTCGATTACGGGGTGAGCATAGCCCAGCGCATTGACACCGATTCCGCTGAGCAGATCGAGATAGTGATGTCCGTCCTCATCGATCAGGTACATCCCTTCGCCACCCACGAACAGGATTGGATTCCGGTCATAGGTAGACAGCAGCAATTTTGATTCTGCAGCGCGAATTTGATCAAATTTCGACACTTCTTTTCTCCTTAGGCAACCATCACTTCAGTGCCGTGCGCAACACGGGAACTACAAAGATCGGGAAGGGAACTGGCAGCTTCGGCGGGCAGAATACGTACACGCTTTACGCCGTTTAGCAGCGCTTCCCGACAGGCGCTGAGTTTGGGTAGCATGCCGCCCGAGATGATGGCAGTCTTTGCCATCTCGGCAATCTGATCGATCGAAAGCCATCGCAATATTTCGCCATTGCCGCCGCGCACTCCAGGTACATCGGTGAGAAAGACGAGGGCGTCTGCATGGCAAGCGATCGCGCACTCAGCGGCCATTTCATCTGCGTTCACGTTGTAATATTCTCCATCAAACCCGAGCGCCATCGATGAGATTACAGGTACGCCGTTGAGTTGCCATATTGCATCAAGCCATCGCGGATCGCTTGCGGCAATTTCTCCCACATAGCCCAAATCCGGAGAGGTGCGCTTCTTGCGTGCGCGAAACAAAAGTCCATCGCCTCCGGAAAGCCCAATCGCTGGCTGTCCAAGGGCGCCGAGCGCGGCGACCAGGCCCTTGTTGACCTTTCCCGCCAACACCATCAACGCCGTATCGCGCGTCTCCGCATCGGTCACGCGCAGGCCGTTGACAAACTCGCTTTGCTTTCCGAGAGCTTTGAGGGTACGGGTCAGCTGGACGCCACCTCCATGCACCACGGCCACCTGGTTGCCGTCGCGCACCAGTTCTACGATGGCCCGCATTGATCCCTGGAGAAGTGCCGGGGTTTCGAGGCCTGCTCCGCCGAGCTTGACAACATACTTCATTCAAGGCCCTCCGACTCGTCCCAGCCAAGCATGACGTTCATGTTCTGCACAGCCTGTGAGGATGCGCCCTTGAGCAAATTATCGAGGCAGCTTACGATCACTGCGCGGGTCCCATCTGGCGAAAGCTGGAAGCCGATGTCGGCATAGTTGGTTCTAACCACATGCTGAATTTGCGGCAGACCGTGTTCATGCAGCCGCACCATCGGACTGTTCGCAAAGAAGGACCGGTAGGCATGGATGACCGCCGAGCGATTTTGGGCGTCTTTGAAGCGCAAATAAATAGTGGAAAGAATTCCACGAGGAATTGGAAGTAGATGCGGCGTAAAGGTCATGGACTCCGCGCCAATGCCGATCTGCTCCAGCAATTCGCCCGTATGGCGATGAGTAAACACACCGTACGCAGAGAGATTGTCGGCCGCGTACATGAAGTGCGTCTTGGCTGTGGGCGCCTTGCCGGCTCCACTCACGCCGCTCTTGGCGTCTGCAATGATCCCATATTGAACATCGATGAGGCCTGCAGCCACAAGCGGCTTGACGGCGAGAATGATCGATGTCGCATAGCACCCTGGATTCGCCACGAGCCGGGCACCGGCAATTTCTCCGCGATGCAACTCCGGCATTCCGTAAACAGCTTCGGCCTGAACCTCGCTCGCCTGGGCCGATCCTTCGTCCTCGAAGGCGTAGATGGCGCGATTCACGGCCTCGTTAAGTCGCCAAGCACCGCTCAAATCAATCACGCGAATCCCGCGTGCTAGTGCCTCAGGAACCCATGCGCGCGATTGTTCGTGCGGCGTGGCCAGGAACATGACCTTGACATCGAGGTCGGTCATCAACTCCCACGAGAAGGGATGCTGGCGCAGGTTTCCCCTTCCCCTGCTGTCAACGAGCGCATGGTGAATCTCCGCCAGCGGTATGCCGCCGCGCTCAACATCTCTTTCGTCGACGCGGCCCGCGAACACAGGCGGAGCGTTCTTCAAACGCGGATGATGGAGCAGGAGCCGAGCCAGTTCCGCGCCGGCATATCCGGTCACTCCGATGACTGCTGTTTGGACCGCTTCGCTCATGACTCTAGAATCGTCCTCAGTTTTGATTCCACGTCAGTGGCATGGCGTGAATCCTGGCACACTATCAACACCGTATCGTCGCCGGCGATGGTACCCACCACTTCCGGCCAATCTTCATAATCGAGCGATGCCGCGACCGGCTGCGCGCCGCCCATTACGGTGCGCACAACCACCTGGTTCATGGCTCGGCGTACGCGCATGCCGAAGCTTTCCATCACCTCGGCGACCGTTGGCGGGCCGTCATCTTCAACTGCAGTGGCGGTGCCGTTGCCATTCCCATTCGGTAATGCGTAGCCGCCCGGACCCTTGGAAATTCGAAGTTCGTGAATATCCCGCGAAAGTGTGGCTTGGGTGACTTCAAATCCTCGGCGGCGCAGCTTGCGGCGAAGCTCGTCCTGGTTGCTCACCAGGGAGCTTGCCACAAGTTCCCGTATCGCGTTGTGCCGCTGATATTTGATCGAAGTTCCTTTTTCCCGGGCAATGCAAAGCGCGGCCCGCAGTCGTGCGGCCGCGCTCGTATAAATATACACTGAAATGTATAACTATACAAAACGCTCATTTTTTGGCCTTTGTTTGATGGGAAGCTGGTCGGCGGCTGAGCCTGTCGCGGACTCTGGCGGTGGAGCACGCATCGCTGCCTTGCAAGGCTCGGAAATCATTCGCAAAGGTCGTATAGTTACTGATGGGTTTCATTCGCAAGTTTCCCAAAATTGAAACAAATGTCCTGGCGAAGAATCAGGCGAAACGCCCAGTGTGCCCGGAAGCCCGGTTCGAAGGCACGCTGATCGATCCGCGGTTTGACTTCGATTCCTGCGGCGTGGGATTTGTGGCGCAATTGTCGGCTCAGCCTTCGTACGAAATTCTGGATCATGCCCTCACAGCGCTTGCGGGGCTCGAGCATCGCGGTGCGGTTGCCGCGGATGGAAAGTCGAGCGACGGCGGGGGAGTAACAACGGCGATTCCGCGTGAATGGCTGCTCTTGCAGTCGGAGGTGGAGCTTTCGCCTCGATCGCCGCTAGGCGTTGCAGTTGCATTCTTGCCCTTGAACGACAGTGCGCAGCGTGAAGAGTTCTCGGCTGCGCTTGCCGCACAGAATTGTCGCATCCTCGCATGGCGACCGGTTCCTGTGCGCCCTGAAGTGTTGGGGGAGATTGCGAATGCCGCCCGGCCGGAGATCTGGCATGTTCTGATTACTTCCGACGTACGGAAGATTTCGATGGCAGGTTATTTCTCGCCCGAAAGCAATTCGAGGGCGCGAAAATCCCCGGCTACGTTGCCAGCATCTCGTCGCGGACCATGGTCTACAAGGCGATGTGCGCTGGCCGCTTGTTGGCCGAGTTTTACCCCGACCTCGCCTCTCCGGAATTCATGACACCGTTCGCACTTTTCCATCAGCGCTATGCCACCAATGTTCTGCCATCCTGGCATCGCGCACAGCCGCTGCGCGCTCTGGCGCACAACGGCGAGATCAACACCATTTGGGGGAACCGGGCACGCATGGAGGCACGTACGGCTACATTGCCGCTCGAACTGCACCCCGTTTTAAGCGAGGGAGGATCCGAGCAGGCGGTCGATCCCAAGTCAACGCACCTCCGCGATTTGCTCGAGATCCGCCCTGCGGGGCCTGAATTGCCGCTCGATGAGGTCGAAGCCATACGGTCTGTCACCGGAAAATTCATTGCAAGCGCCATGTCGTTCGGATCCCTTTCGCCGGAGGCACACCAGACCATCACTCTGGCCATGAACACATTGGGGGCGCGGTCGAATACTGGAGAGGGTGGGGAAGATCCGGCCGTGTATGCGCCCGTGGATGGAGCGCCATCGCTGCTGAATAACAAGATCAAGCAGGTAGCCAGTGCGCGTTTCGGCGTGACTGCCGAATATCTGGCGCACGCTGAAGAACTGGAGATCAAGGTTACGCAGGGAGCGAAGCCAGGCGAAGGCGGCCAACTGCCCGGGTACAAGGTCACGGAGTTGATCGCGCGCCTGCGCCGCGAACAGCCTGGCATGCAGCTCATCTCGCCGCCACCGCACCACGATATCTACTCGATTGAAGATCTGGCGCAACTCATTTGGGATTTGAAGCGTGTCAATCCTCGCGCGACAGTCGGTGTGAGGCTGGTTTCAGGATGCGGGGTGGGCACGATCGCCGCGGGCGTCGCAAAAGCATATGCAGATTACATAGTGATTGCCGGAAACTCGGGAGGCACGGGCGCCTCACCGCTATCGAGCATCAAGTACGCGGGGAATCCGTGGGAGCTAGGCCTGGCTGAAGCGCAGCAGGTGCTGGTGCACAACGGGCTGCGCGGGTGCGTACGGCTCCGTACCGATGGAGGTCTGCGCACTGCAAGGGACATCGTGATTGCCGCGCTTCTTGGGGCAGATCAATTCGCATTCGGCACGTCGATTTTGGTTGCTCTTGGCTGCGATATGGCGCGGCAATGCCACCTGAACACCTGCCCCACCGGCATTGCCACACAGCGTCCTGAATTGCGTGCCAAGTTCCGCGGCAAGCCGGAACATGTCATACGATTCCTCGAGGAACTGGCAAGCGAAGTCCGTTTGCTGCTTGCGAAGCTGGGACTACCCTCGCTGACGGCCGCAACTGGGTGTACCGATCTGCTCGAGCGGTCACGCGGGATGCAGGCCTTGATCTGAAACCGATGCTTGCGGCCGCAGCCGGCGCGGCTGCCGGCGAGGCTGCCGGCGAGGCTGCAATCAGTTGGCTGGGAGGCCGCAACGATCGCCCTGAACCCCACCCGCCCATCGATGAAGTGTGGGTCCTGCCAGTCATGGAAGCATGCAATGCCGGGCGGCCCTTTCACATCGAGACGCACGTCACCAATGGAGACCGCACGCTGGGAGCGAGGGTCGCCGGAGAGTTGGCACTCCACCGTTCGCAAAACCCAACGGCATATCCGGGAAGCGTCACCCTCCGATTCAAGGGAATCGCGGGGCAGTCCTTTGGTGCGTTTGCTGTCTCCGGAATGATTCTCGAACTGGAGGGACTGGCCAACGATTTTGTCGGCAAGGGCCTGAGCGGCGGCGAACTGATTCTGCGCGCCACTGGGCGGGCAGCGGCAGACAGCGCCAATCACACGTTATTGGGCAATGTGGCTCTTTATGGGGCCACCGGCGGATCGTTATTTTCCGCGGGACGCGCCGGAGAGCGCTTTGCGGTGCGCAACTCGGGAGCCCTGGCAATCGTTGAAGGCGTGGGCGATCACGGATGTGAATACAAGACCGGTGGCCTCGCCGTGGTGCTGGGCGCCACCGGAATCAACTTTGGGGCAGGAATGACGGGCGGTCTGGCGTGGGTTTATGACCAGGAAGGCAAATTTCTCGCAAATGGCCTGTACCATCGGGGATTCCTGCAACCCCAAACTTGGGATGAACTTACAGGCGATGCCCGGCAGTCAATCCATCAACACGTTCAAAGGCATAGAGAGAAGACGGCGAGCTGGCGGGCTAAGGCCCTGCTTCGCAATTGGGAGAGAGAAGCCGTTAAATTTGTGAGACTTACGCCAAGAGCTCAGGCCTGAACGGCGGAATTCTTCCCTTTGGGGGTCTTTCGTTTTTTCTTTCGCTTGTCTTCGTACATGGCGAGGTCGGCCTCGTCTAGAAGGTCCTGTAATGAAGGGGATTGGTTTTCTTCGTTGGTGGCGAAACCAAGGCTCAGGCTCAAAGGTTTGCCCCCAGATTCTTCGATCCTGATTTGGTGAGCCTGGTCCTTCAGCCTCTGCGCGGCAATCGAGAAACCATCGCGGCTGAATTGTCCGGCCACGGCAAATTCGTCTCCCCCGATGCGGGCAATCACGTCAGTTTCCCTGAAGGTCGCGTTGAGCAGTCCGGCGGTCTCCACCAGGAATGCAGAGCCAATGGCGTGGCCTAGCGAGTCGTTGATATCTTTGAGGCCGTCGAGGTCGACGAACAGGATGGAGAAAGGTAGCTGGGATCGATAGGCAAGGCGTAGCGCTTGTTCGGCGAGCAGGCGGAATCCGCGCAGGTTGTAGAGCCCGGTCAACTCGTCGCGAAGGCTGAGGCCGTGAATCTCCTGTTCCATACGGCGAATGTGCCGAGCGATCAGGATGAGAAATCCGAGCGAAAGCATGGCGGCCGTAGCGGCGAGTATTGC
>JANXQR010000455.1 GCA_025353435.1 Acidobacteriota bacterium
GCCAGCGCGCGCCGGAGGAGGGATCGTCAATCTCTCGAGCGATTCTATCCGTAGCAATACTGGACGTAGTAACACTGGGCGTGTTGACGGACTCGATGGTTCTCCGCTCGTCCGCAGGTTCTTGCGACGTCTGACCCCGGGCCGCCGCGTGGAAAAGCAAGAGGATGAGAATGATGCTTTGACTCGATCCTCGTCGAATTTTGGTCAAAACCTTCATGCATTGCCTTCGGTTCAACGGGTCATATTGTTGACTTGTGAGTACATGTCGTCGGCGGCCTTGATCACTTTGGAGTTCGATTCATAGGCTCGCTGGGCGAGCACCATCTGAACGAACTCAGTAACCACATCGACGTTGGAGTTTTCGAGATAACCTTGCTGCAGCGAGCCCATGCCCTCTGTTCCACCAGGATTGCCGAGTACCGGATCGCCGGAGCTGAGGGTAGCTTTCAACAGGTTGGCGCCCATGCTTTCCAGGCCCCCGGGGTTGGGAAAGATGCCCAATTGCAGCTGCCCGAGTTGCGAAGGATTTTGCTGACCGGCCAGAGTTGCATTCACAACGCCGTATTGCGTGATGGTGACAGCGGTGGCGTTGGCCGGAATAGTAATGGTGGGGATGATGGGGTCGCCGTCGGTGGTGACAATCGTCCCCTGGTTGTTGAGATGGAACTGGCCGGCGCGCGTGTAGGCAATGGTGCCGTCGGGACGCTGCACTTGAAAGAAGCCCGAACCCTCGATTGCCACGTCCAGAGGATTGGAAGTCTGGTTGAGCGAGCCCTGGGTCATGATGACCTCGGTGGCCGCGGACTTGGTTCCGAGCCCGATCTGGAGCCCTGCACCGACGGTTGACTGGCTCTGCGCCGCACCAGGGGTAACAAGGTTCTGGTAGACCATGTCCTGGAACTGAAGACGGAGCTGCCGGAATCCGGTGGTGGACGAGTTGGCCAGATTGTTGGCGATGGTATCGAGGTTCATCTGCTGTGCGCTCATGCCGCTGGCGGCGGTATACAAAGCTCGAATCATAAGGTTCCTTTCAGGAACAGTGAACAGTGCAAAGTGAACAGTGGACAGCTTGCGCCCGGCCTGCCCACAGCCAGGTTTTCGTTCCCTCTTTGAGAACTTCGTTTTACTGTTCCCATTCCTTGCCTCTCTGTTCACTGCCCACTGTTCACTGTTCACTGTCTTTACACCCTGGGCAGGTCCTCAGCGGCGAACTTGTTGAACTCGGTGTGGAATATGGTGAGCGCCTTCTGCATCATCTCCGCCTGGCGCTGCATGACGATGAGGTCGAGCGTGCCCTGAATGACATCTTCATTGGCTGACTCGATGGCGCCCTGATGGACAGCTGCATCCGGTGATGGTGCGGGAGTTGCCCCCTGCGGAGCAATGTAGCGATTGGCGCCTTCCGGCGTGAGCTGAACACTGGGAGCGAAGGTAAACACACCGATGGTGGCCACGATTCCGCCGGCCACCGAGAGCACGCCATCGCCGCCCACCGACACCTCGCCGGGAGGAACGGGAATCGGTTTTCCGGACTGAGATAGCACCGGTTCGCCCTTGGCAGTTACCAGCATCCCGGCCTGCGAGCGGTGAAAGCCTCCATCGCGGGTGTAGCGAAGGCCATCGGCAGTCTGGACCTGAAAGAACCCAGCCCCCTCAATCGCGAGATCGAGAGGATTGCCGGTCTGCTGCAGCGGACCCTGCCCGAGATTGAGTTGGTCGCCGCCGAGGAGACCGAAGTTGTTGACGGTCTTTCCGAGTTGGGAATTGAGGGCATCCGGGCCCAGCAGCACGGAACGGAAGTACTCACGTTCGGCGCGATAGCCCGGGGTCTGGGCGTTTGCAAGATTGGCGGCGGCCGTGTCGAGCGCCTGAGTCCGCGCCAGCAGGCCAGTCATCGCCGCATAATATCCGCTGTCCATGGATCCTCCCGCGGTCTGGAAGGAAGCAAGCGGAAGACCGCGGAAAGATGGGAAACATTAGAAGGACATTAGAGACGAGAACCAAAGTCGATGTGACACTTGGATAAATCTGGCGGTTCCGGCTCGACTGGAAGGAGCTATTGGAGGCCATCGCAGAGGATGGTCACCTCAAAGAATGAGTCTTCGAAGCGGAAGCCGTGGCGAATCGTGAACTCGGGCGCCTGCACGTGAAGTTTGTAGTCGCGCCCGGTGATGACGGCCGGTACGGAGAGGTCGCAATGGGCGGCCAGTTCCGGAACCTTGCTCTTCCATGTGCCGGCAAGGATGTTGCAGATTTCGCCGATGGCGTCCCGGACGGTATCGTCAATCTCCGGAAACTCCATGCCAGTCATGCGTGCGCAGATGGCGCAGGCGGTGGTTCCGCCGGTGCGGAAGACGCAGGCACCGGTCAACAAACCGCCGAATCCCACGACCGCGGTAACCGATTCGGTATCGGGCACCGCAGCCTCCCAGGCGCGGCGGCAGTGAACACCGACGGTAAGGCTAAAGACCTCGTCAACGCTCGAGTCCAGGTTGCTGGGATTTGAGATTAACTCGACGGAGTCTCGCAGCGACTTCGTCATCGCTTTCGCCCTCTCCGCGCCGCCCAGTAGCGGGGATCGTACCGCCCACGGATTCGTATGCATCGGGTTCCTTCAATCTGCGGCCTGTCAGGCGGCGTTCAGTAAAGGCAGCACGCGCTGCTTGACTTGTTCAGCAGTGAACGGCTTGCGGATGTAACCGCGTGCACCGGCCTGTATCGCCTCTTTCACATGTTCTTCGCTCGATTCGGTCGTGATCATGACCACAGGGACGCCCGGGGCCAGGTTGCGCGCCTGGATCTGGCGAAGGAACTCGAGTCCATCCATGGAGGGCATGTTGATGTCGGACAGGATCAGGTCAACGGACTTGGCCTTGAGGACTTCGAGCCCCTCGTTGCCATTGCCGGCTTCGAGCACAATGAGCGAATCCAATCCCGCCTGACAGAGGGAGCGTGCGACGATCTTTCGCATGACCGCCGAGTCGTCGACGATCAGAGCAGTTATTTCTCGCATGGGGCGATTGCCTCTGACATCTTTATCGGCGGGCGCGATTTGCACTTGAGACAGGGAGAGGGAATTTGTCGCTGGGGCCTTGATTTCAGGATTGTGAGGCACTCTTCTCACGTCCCGCGCTCCTCTTCGCAGAGCTAGCGGAGAGCGATGGTGCAGATCACATCTTGTATGGAGGATGGCTCGGGAAGAGGACCGGTCTGCGTCCGCGTCCACATGCGCAGCCAGAGGCAATCGTGGACACGCACGATGCGTGAATCGATGGGCCGAACCTGTTCGACGCGCCGGGTCAGGGCCCGCACCATGGCCGGTTCACTCACCGCTTCCAGCAGTTCCACATGCGGAAACGGGGCTTGCAACATTCGCGTGTGCGCCGCCTGAAACAGCGAGCCCTGCACCAGCCCGCTCTCCACGCGGAGTCCGGAAATGCGTTCCACGGCGAGGGATAACACGGGGTCGAGCCGATCTTCGAAGCCCAGATAGATGAGCTTGCCCGCGGCAACGCGCAGGGGGAGCGCCCCAAATGCATCCACAAAAAAGCGCGGCAGCAGAGGCGCCAATCCTTCCGGATCGTGCGACTCGAGCGGAAGCACGGGACAACTCCACTGCAGGCCAAGGGCTCGCGTCACCAGCTGCTCGCTGATGCCTTCTTTGGCAATCAGCCAGTGGCCGAGCCTTCCGGCGCCGTTTTTCCGCTGACTCTCGAGAGCGCTGCGCAGCTGTGGGGCTGTGATCCAGCCCTGCTCCAGCATGAGCAGGCCCAGTGGAACGCGATGGCGATGCTTTTCCACTACGGATCCGCGGCCGTCCATCTCGCGCGCCACCACAAGTTTCAGGCGTTCCGCGGTGCAGGCCGCCGAACATGTCCAAGCGCCTTCAATCATAGGGGCGGAACGGCTCCGCCACAGGTGCAGCCATCCCGACCGGCAGCCGGAGTTGGAACAGGTTTCGAGGAGGCCGGTCCGGACAGATGGAGGTTGGAGCCGGGGACGATCCCAATTCGGGAGAGAGGAAAAATCAGAATCTGGGAGGCGTTCCATTGCCGCGCTGCGACGTGTTAAAAGATGCATCGGATACTCTCCAGACGTTTGCGGGGCGTTGCCACTTCAGTGACGCGCAGGCCGAAGTTGCCATTGACCAGCACTACCTCGCCACGGGCAACTATCTTGTCGCCAATCACCAGGTCGACGGGGTCATTGACTGTGCGATCAAGCTGCACAACGTCGCCAGGACCGAGGTCCAGTACCTGACCAAGGGGTAGCTCCCGGCATCCGAAGCGCAGGGTGGCCTCGAGCTCGATATCCAGGAGCAAGTCGAGCCCGGCGCGGTCGGGAGGAGCCATTGGCGCGGTCACTGACGGAGGTTGTGGTGGAGGTGGCGCGACGGAAACTGCCGGTTCCGGCTTCTGAGCTGCGGGGGCCGCGTGTACTTCATCGCGAACTATCAACGCCCAGGCGCGTTCCGGGCCTTTCAGCAGGAAAGAACGTGAGGACGCAGGTTCGGCCGCGCCTTCCACCGCGGCTGGAGCCTCCTGAAATTTTTCCACGCGGCATTTGCCACCGGACTTGATGAGTAATTCGCCAGCGGCGGACTCGGCCACTTCACGCAGCAACTCGCCCCACGACGATTTCTGATCGACGCCTTCACCCATGAGCGGCGAGTCGAGCGCGCCCCGGTCAATGAGGACGACGAACGTTCCTGTCTGGTCGCCTCCGAGAGTGGCAGCGAATGCAAAGTATCCAGATTCGAGCTCCGAAGCGGGCGCCTCGACCAGTTGCGGCTCGCCGGCAAGGGCCTGGGAGAAGAGTGCGGTCGCTGCATTGATCCAGCAGTCGATATAAGTTGTCATGGCTGTCCGCCCGTCAGGCGCTGCTCAATGCGGACGGCGCGCTGGTCGCCCTGACGCACCGGCTGAGCCGTGGCCAGCGCCTGACCGCCGACGCACCACATGGGTGCAGTGTTGGCGGGCAAATCAAGGCGGAGTATATCGCCGGTTTGTAGATGTTCGACCACAGCGGCAGGAATGCGCACGCTGGGCAGCTGCAGCGACGCTCCGAAAGGAATGCGGCGGGCGGCCGATTCTATACGCGCGCGGACCTCCGGTGAATGGCGCCGCCCGAGCGCCCAGTCAGATGTGAGTCGGCGCAGGATGGTGTTTGACACCACGGCGGGAAAGGCGAGATTGAGCAGGCCAGCGCTGTGGGGCATGCGAATTTCGAAGCTCAGACAGAGAGACTTTTCCGTGACGCTCATCATGCGCGCGACCTGGGTCTGCATCTGGCGGCGCTCAAACGTGAAGCACAGACCAACCTGCTGCCAGGCCGACGTCAGCTCCCGGCAGATGATTTCGACCACCGAGCCAAGGATTGATTCTTCGATGTCGGTCAGCTCCCGCAGCGGTCCTTCCTTGCCATCCCCGCCGAGGAGCAGATCGATGATGGGGGGGGCCAGAGCCATCTCCAGCTGCAGAACGGAGAGGGCACCCAGCGGCTCCAGGCGAACTGAAGCTACATAGTTGATCTCGGGGATGCGCAGCAGAAACTCGTTGAACGGGATCTGTTCGGCCGACACCAGGTTGACCTGAAAGCGGGAGCGCAGCGAAGCGGCTAAGTTGTGGGTCAGATTGCGCGCAAAGAGGTCATTCAAAATGCTGATGGCGTGCAGCTGTTCGGTCGAGATCTGTCCGGCGGATGTAAAGCTGTAAGGCACGGCAGCGGGCTGTCCCGGCGAGGCCGCAGCCGGTGCGGTACTGGAGTGAGCGGTCTCGAAGAGAGCGTCGATCTCATCTTGTCCAAGCAGTTTTTCCATGGTCTACTCCCCAACCGGCGCTACGGACCGGAGGTGCGTTGCCTGGGGGCGCATTGCCGGGACGCGGGTCGGGACACGCGCCGGATTTCTACGGCCCATAGAATCCTTCGAGCCAAGGTCCTTCAGCGCCGAACGCAGGTGAACGACAGCGGAGGCATGAACCTGCGATACCCGGGACTCGACCACTCCCAGGGCAAGGCCGATCTCGCGCATGGTCATCTCCTCGAAGTAGTAGAGGGTCATGACCAGGCGTTCGCGGTCAGGTAGGTTGGCGATGGCGCCGGACAGGCGGTCTTCCATCTCGCCGCGCAGGCAGATGAACAATGGATCTTCGTCGGGCCGGCCGGGAATGTAAGCCAGTTCCTCGTCTCCCGACTCGTCGTTGTGCTCCATGTGCAGGGTGCCGATTTCGAGGCCCTTCAGCTCGCCAAGCAACTGCTGATACTCGTCGAGGCCCAGGTTCATCTCCGCCGCTACCTCGCCTTCACCGGCTGCGTGCCCCAGCCGGGCGGTGACTACGCGGATTGCTTCCTCGACGGCGCGCCCCTTGCGGCGCAGCTCGCGCGGACTCCAGTCGAGGGTGCGCAGGCTGTCCAGGATGGCTCCGCGAATCCGGAACTGGGCGTAGCTGCGGAATTGCACATTCTTGCCGGGATCAAACTTGGCGAAGGCGTCAAGGAGGCCTACCACACCGGCCGAGACAAGGTCTTCAATGTCGACATGCTGGGGCAGCCGTTCGTGAATGCGGCGAGCCAGAAAACGCACCACGGGAAGGTGTTCGAGCAACACGCGTTCCTGTTCGAGGGTCATCGCTCCGGGAATGCCGGAGGGTGGATATCCGCCCGGCCGCGGCGCTCCGCGCCCTGCCGACTGCACCTGGGTAATTACCGCTGTGTCTTCCATGCCATCCTTCCCCGAAGCCGCGCTCGATTCCTCGCGTCTCGGCTTAACCGGTCATCTGCTCTCCCGCTCACCGCACCGTGCCTACTGGGCGCAGGCGGACTTCGGGAGGAATCTCCGCCGCGGCCACAACGGCCAGTCGGGGAAATACGGGCTCCAACCATCGCCGTACGTGGTAGCGGGCCGGACTTGAACAAAGGAGCACGGGGGGTGCCGCAGGCGATCCGGAGGAGATTAGAGGTCTCAAAGAATCGACCAGGCGGCGAACCAAGGGTGCTCCCTGCGAAACCGATGCGGGCAGCAGTCGGTGGCCGTTGTCCGGGGAAACGGTGGAGATAATTTCTTCTTCGATGACGGGGTCGAGCAGCAGGACAGGCAGCTGGCCGTCGGCGTCGAGCAGGGGATGAATCAGGCGGCGGCCCATGCCCTGCCGTGCGGCTTCAACCAGGCTCTCCGTGCTCTTGTTTATCGGAGCGGTCTCGAGTAAAGCCTCCAGGATTGCGCCAAGATCGCGGATGGACACGCGTTCGCGCAGCAACTGTTCGAGCACGCGGGCCACTTCGCCGAGGGTGAGGAGCTTGGGGACCAGCTCTTCCATCAACTTGGGGTGCGATTCGTTGAGCCCGTCCATGAGGCGCTTGATCTCAGATCGGCCGAGCAGCTCTCCGGCGTGCTGGCGGACGAGCTCGCCAATATGTGTCGTGACGACCGTAACGGCGTTGACCACTGAATAGCCGGCGGCGATGGCCTGTTCCTCGAGAGCGGGTGCAATCCAAATGGCTGGTACGCCAAAGGCCGGCTCCCGTGCCTCGCGGCCCGCCAGCGGGCGGCGGTTCGGATCGGCCGAGACGGCCAGCAGTTGGGTCCCCTCGGTGATCCAGCGACCGATCTCGAGACCGCGCAGGGAGAACACGTACTCGCGCGGCTTCAGGCGCAGGTTGTCCGAGATATGCACCGGCGGAATAAGAAATCCCAGCTCCGCGGAGAGATGGCGGCGCAGGGCACGAACCCGGTTCAGAAGTTGGCCGCCCTGCTTCTCATCAACCAGCGGAATGAGTTGGAATCCGATCTCGAGTGTCAGGTCTTCGAGGCGCAGCAGCGAAGAGATCTCGGCTCCGGGCGCCTGTTCGGTCTTCTTCTTTTCAGCCACGGATAGCTCCGGGGGCGGCGCGATGGCGGCAGCGGCAGCAACGCGGCGAGCGCCAATAAACAGAGCGCCGGATACCAGGAGAAAAGGGATCTTGGGCAGGCCGGGGATCAGGCACATGGCGGCGGTGACAAGACTGGCGAGATACAGCGTGGCCGGTCGACCGAGCAACTGCTGGCGAATTTCGCCGCCTAGCATGCCGGCCGAATTGGCGCGCGTCAGGGTAATGCCGCCGGCCACCGACACCAGCAGTGACGGAATCATTGTGACCAGGCCGTCGCCTACGGTGAGCACCGTGTAAGTACGCACCGCTTCGCTGAGGTCGATGCCCTGTTGCAACGTGCCGATCAGCAGCCCGGCAATGATGTTGATGGCGGTGATGAGAATGGTGGCCAGCGAGTCGCGCTGGTTGAAGCGGGCCGCGCCGTCCATGGCGCCGTAAAACTCGGCTTCGCGGGCGATGGCCTGACGCCGTTTGCGGGCTTCAGCCTCGTCGATCAGCCCGGCGCTCATATCGGCGTCAATGGCCATTTGCTTGCCTGGCAGCGCATCGAGAGTGAAGCGGGCCGTAACTTCGGCGGTGCGCACCGCGCCATGCGAGACCACCAGGAACTGGATGGCGATGAGGGCCAGAAATAGCACGAAGCCGACTACGTAGTTACCGCCCACCACAAACTGCCCGAAGGCCTCGATCACTTTGCCAGCGGCCCCTGTGCCTTCCGAGCCATGCAGAAGGATGCGGCGGCTGGAGGCAATGTTCAGCGAGAGCCGAAACATGGTGAGCAACAGCAGCAGGGTGGGAAAGACGCTGAGTTCGACAGCGCGCCGGATTTGCACCGCGGATAGGAACACTATCACCGACGCAGCGATGGAAAGCGCCAGCAGTAGGTCCAGAGCGGCCGCGGGCATCGGCACCAGCATCACGAAGATGACGCTGATGGCGGCGAGGGGCAGGACGTATTCCCGAAAGCGCGCCAGAAAGGCGAAGGCGGCGAACGGGGGTGGTACGGCAACCATGGTGCTCATTGCGGTCCTCCCGGACGATAGGGCGGCGGAATCGGATTGGGTCGGGCGCTGGAGTTGGTTCCAGAATTCGCTCCGGCCCGGACGGCGGCCTCGCGACGACGCTCCCGCACTTCAGCCTCGACCCGCTGGCGATAGAGATAGGCGAGAATGGCGGCGACCGCGGCATAGAGATCGACGGGGATGGCCTGGCCCACTTCAACGAATCGATAGAGCGAGCGAGCCAGCGGCGGGTTCTCGACGATGGGAACCCCGGCCCATCGAGCTTCGGCCTTGATCTCTTCGGCGAGCAGATTGCGCCCTTTCGCCAGCACCTTGGGCGCATCCATGGTGGCGAAGTCGAAGCCCAGGGCAACGGCGTAGTGGGTAGGATTGGTGAGGATGACGGCCGCGCGGCTGACATCGTTCTTCACGCGCTTGCGTCGCATCTGGCGCTGAAGATTGCGAATGCGGCTGCGAATCTGTGGCGATCCCTCGGTCTCCTTGTACTCCTCGCGCATGTCCTCTTTGCTCATCTTGAGTCGCGATTCGCGGCTCTGCCACTCGACCACGTAGTCAATGGCCGCCCAGGCAAAGAGCAGCCATGCAGCCGCCTCGAGAAGCCCGAATACATCCGCGCCCAGGAGTTCGAGTCGTTCGGTTGAGAATGGCGGCAGGCTGAACTGTCGGGCAATGCGCTGCACAGCAAACACGGCCAGAATTGCGGCAGGAATCAGTGACTTGCCGAGGCGGGCGGCAGCACGGAGCGAAAACAGGTTCTTGGCGTTGGTGAGGGGATTGATCCGGTCCAGCTTGAACGCGATGGCTCCCGCGTGAAAGCTGATTCCGCCAGTCTGCACCACGCCCACGAGGAGCGCCCCACCTGCTACCGCGACCATCACCACGCCCACCGGCGAAAGCACCGCGAAAGACAGTGTGCGTGCCGCGGCCAGCGTGGAGGCAATGGCACCCGGCTCCCAGCGCGCCTGTTGGCCAAGATCGAGAAATCCGGCAAACACGCCTCGCCAGACAATCAGCATGCGGCTACTCACCATCGACAGCGCAAGGACCCCGGCGAGCGTGCCGGCAGCCGCAGTAAGCTCGCGACTGTGCAGAATGTCGCCATCCTTGCGCGCCTTGTCGCGGCGATGTTGAGTTGCCTGTTCTGTGCGGTCCCCGGCCATGGGTTAGCCTCCCAATCCCTTCGCCCCGGGACCGGCGATGAGTTGTTGGGCCAGGTCCAGTAATCCCGCAAAACGTGCTTCGATAAAGCGCGGCCAAAGCGCCAACGATCCAGCCAGAATCAGGAATCCAGTCAGCGTCTTGACCGGTACAGTGAGCGACATCACGGGAAGCTGGGGGCTGAGCTTGCCCATCAAGGAAATGGCGATCTCGACCAGCATGGTGGCGGCCAGCACCGGGGCGGCCAGCTCCACAGCGGCAAAGAAGATTCCTCCGGCTGCGCGCACCAGGGCGAGGCTGGTGGCTGGGGCCATTGCGTAAGTTCCCAGAGGCACCGCGCGAAAGCTGCGGAACAGCGAGGCAAGCAGAATGCGATCAAGGCCGGCGGTGATCAGGACCAGCGTGCCCATCAACTGAAAGAGGTCTCCAAGCAACGGGGTCTCAATGGAAGAAGAAGGGTCCATCAGATTGACCAGCGAGAAGCTGAACTGCACGCCCATGATCTGTCCGGCAAAGAGCAGAATCTCGTTCAGCAATGCAAGGGTCAGGCCGTAGACCAGTCCAACCGCGAGTTCGCCGAGGATGGCGGAGAAGTTGATGTCGGCGCGGGCGTTGGGTAGCGTCCCTACCAGCGGCGCCAGCAGCCATGCGATGGCCAGTACAAACACAGCCTTGGTTCGTGCCGGGAGGGCGTTTGAGGAGAAGAACGGCGCGAAGACGACCATGCCGCTCACTCGCACCAGGACGAGCGTCATTGCGGCGAGATAGGTGGTCCAGTCTTGCATGCCCGCCTCAGCCCAGGTACCGGTGCAGGTCAATGAACAGCAGGCGGGTGTAGGTTGCCATGCGGTTCAGGAACCACGGCATCCCCACCAGCAGCACCATGGCAACCGCCAGCAGGCGCGGCACCGACGTAAGTGACTGATCCTGCAGGCTGGTAAGGGTCTGAACAAGGCTCAGCACGAAACTCACCACAGTCGCGAATATCAGCAGCGGGCCGGCCAGGATCACGGCTTCGCGCATCATTTGGCGGAGCAATTCGGCCACCATGTCGGGGTTCATTCGACCCTCCTCAAAAACTCTTCAACAACGAGCTGGCCAGCAGGTTCCAACCGTCGATCATGACGAACAGCAGGATTTTGAGCGGCGGTTGGAACCTGCTGGCCAGCTCGTTGTTGAAGAGTTTTTGAGGAGGGTCGAATGAACCCCGACATGGTGGCCGAATTGCTCCGCCAAATGAT
>JANXQR010000203.1 GCA_025353435.1 Acidobacteriota bacterium
AGCGAATGGGTGTAGATGACAGTGGCAACAGCGTTTGCGGTGTCGTGAAATCCATTTACAAACTCGAAGGCAAGCGCAATTAGAAGCGCCACACCGAGCAGCAGGTAGGGCCAGAAGCTGCCCAGCGAGGTGTTGCCAAGATCGCCGGCGACATGGAAGCCTATGTAGCCGAGGCCGCCCACCAGAGCGACGAGGACAATGACGCCGCTTACCCAGCCCGGCATCTTCTTTTTCTTGTCAAGGAGCGAGGCGCCTGGGATAGGTGCGTCGATTGCGGTCGCTAGATCGGCCATTTTGGAAGCTCCAGATGTGATTTGGAAATCTCTATCCCTGCGCGGGGAAGCAAATTCCAGACTCAGCAACGGATACACTGCCAAGATGAAATGGGTGTTAATGCTCTAAAAACAAAGGGGGATTCCCTAATCGGGCCTTCGATTGCAATTCCCCAATAGGGACATCGTTTCAAACACGAGTGACATATCTCACATACAAACTGTGCAAATCGGCAGATAAATATGGGTAACTGATCAGACTAATTAAGAGTCCCGAATGGGCGCGGAGGGGTCCGGCTGCATTCGGTCTACGTGGGCATTCACCTTCGGGTGAAGCTCTTTACATAAATCGACCTCGGCGTACTCCTTTCCTCTGATCGTGTTGATTTTTATGCACTGGGGACGGTAGGACCGGCCTCGGACCACGCTCAAGGAGAGAACGACATGATTGCTCCCCCCACCCAAAACAAGCCCTCCTCCTGGCCGATTTCGATCGGCGCCGAGGGGATTGCCGCCGCTCAGTTTGCCCGTTGTGGATTTGACGTGTTGGTGCAATCCGGACGCGACAAACCCTGGTACGACTTCGCGGTAACCCGTGCCGGTAGCATGATGAAGGTATCAGTGAAGGCGAGTGAGGACGGCCGGTGGAATCTGCCGCAGAGCTTTGCACGGCGCGGGCCGGAGCCGGGTGGGAAAAATATCGACTGCCGCAGCGCAATTGACTTCTGGATGGACAGCCAGGGATCGAAGACCATCTGCTGCCTGGTGCAATTTGAAGGCGTAGCCATCAACCAGCTTCCGCGAATTTATCTGGCGTTTCCCAACGAAATCGCCGCTGAAATGCGTGTTGCCTCAGAACGCACCGGCCAATGCGCACTGCACGAGCTGTATGAATGGACTTCGTCCGAAGGAAAGCTCGAAGTTGGGGCGCTGCCGCCGAATTGGCGCTTTTCCCAGGAGCGCATCCAGGAACTCGTTGAACGTCACAACGCGCCACTTTCTGGCGCTGTGATGCCGTCCAGAAGTGTTGCGATCAGCACGGCGACGCCGATGCCTCCGCGTGCAGAGCGGCACACCAATATTGCGCTCAGCGCATAACAGAACAGACAGCTCGCCGGTCAGCGGGGTGCGGTATTCCGCTCAAACCATCCGGCGAGCTGATCTTCGCTCACCTCTCCAGCCGACAGGCCAAAGATAATCACGAACGCTACTCTTGCATTTTGGCTTGTTTACTCCGCCAACCTCTTTAAGACGTCATAGTTTTCGCGCATAACCTTGCGGTCCGCCTCCATGGTGGTAGCAAACTGTTCGTCGTGAGCGGTCAGCTCAATTCCGCCAGGAAATTCGGTGAGATAGAGTGCGTCACCCTTCTGAACCTTGAGTCGCGCGAGCATCTCTTCCGGCAGGATGACTCCAAAGAAGTCTCCAATTGCGAGGACCTTTGTGGTGACAGCCATAAAGATTCTTCACACCAATTATCGCGCGTGTTCTGACTAGCGCCAATTGTCGCGGGTATTAAGCCCTTCGTTCATCACGGCGTCGAACTCCGAGCTCTTCTTGATGAAGATCTCGCTGAAGGCGCTGTCCTGGCGGAGCAGCACTGCCTGCAGTCTGACTAACTCGAGCAACGCCAGAAACATAGCCACCAGGGCCCGCTCCGACTTGCTGTGGCTCAGCAGCTTGCGCAGCGCCACCGGCCGGTCTTCCATGGTCAGGCGGCGGCCTAGAAACTGAATCATCTGGCCCACGGTGACGGCATCGTCCTGCACATTGAAGGTAGGGCGCTTGCGGGCACGGTCGAGGATGTCGCGGAAGATGCGCACCAGGTCGGTAGTGTCGGCTGCCATCTCCCCTTCGCCGGTTGCTTCCTCTTTGAACTCGCCGAACCCAGGGTTGGACCACGTGGCGGCCTCCAACATCTGTTTCTGCTGAAGCATTTGGGCAGCGTTCTTGAAGCGTTCGTGCTCCAACAGACGCTCCACCAGCTCGCGCCGGGGATCTTCCGGGATATCGTCAGGCCCCACCGGCATCCGAGGCAGCAGCATTTTGCTCTTGATGTGAATCAGCAGCGAGGCGGTGTAGATAAATTCGCCGGCCACGTCCACATCACTGGCCTTCAGCTGGTTGACGTATGCCAGAAACTGCGCCGTGATCCTGGCGATGGGGATGTCATAGACGTCGATGTCCTGCTTGCGGATCAAGTCGAGGAGCAGGTCTAGAGGGCCGTCGTAGACCTGGCCGACCATGATATCGAAAGGGGAGAAAGGCGCCTCTTCCTGTTTCTTGGGCTTGGAAGTGGGCTTGGGTGCGGTTTGGTCTGCCGGAACGGGCTTGGACGTGAGCACCAGCGCAGGAAGCGCATCTGGTGTGCGCGCCGTAGCGGCTGAAACGTCGACGCGCTGAGCCTTGATTGGCGGACTGTCTGGCTCCGCCGGCGGATCGATACGCGGCTGTTCATCGGGATCTGGATCGGGCGTGCCCGGAGTCGGGTCGGGCTCCGGATCAGTCACAGGGTTCGCGGGAGCGGGCTCTGGTTCGCGCACCGGAGAGGGCGTCGAGCCAGTCTCGTTTTCAAGGGCCGAATTTGGCAATTGTTCCATCCTCCTACCGCCTTGCCCTGGGCGCCGGTGCCAACTTCATGGCAGCCCGCACCTCAACCATGGTCTGCTCGGCGCGCAGCGTCGCCTTTCCAGCGCCGATATCCAGAATATTCTTCGCGTCCGCTTCGCTGAATCGGGCTCGCCGCTCTTGGATGGGTGCGAGAACCTGGACGAGTGCATCGGCTGCCCAGCCTTTGCATTCGATGCAACCAATACCTGCCGACCGGCAGCCCTCGTAGACTTTGGCCAGCGTCTCCGGAGACGAAAACACTTTGTGCAGGTCGCCCACCGGGCATTTGTCAGGGTCGCCGGGGTCCGTGCGGCGCACACGCGCTGGGTCCGTCACCATGGTCTTCAGCTTCTTGCGGACCTCCGGCTCCGAGTCGGTCAGCTGGATGGTGTTGCCGTAGCTTTTCGACATTTTGCGACCATCGGTGCCGGGAAGCTTGGGCGAGGGCGTAAGCAGCGATTGCGGCTCCGGCAGTACCTCAGTTCCATTGAGCTTGTAGAACTGGTTAAAGCGCCGAGCCACTTCGCGGGTCAGCTCCACGTGTGCCACCTGATCCTGACCGACAGGGACGAACTTGGGCTGATAAATCAGAATGTCGGCCGCCTGCAACAGGGGGTAACCAAGAAATCCGTAGGTGGTCAGGTCCTTGCCGAGCAGGTTTTCCTGCTGCTCCTTGTAGCTGGGCACGCGCTCCAGCCAGCCAAGCGACGTGATCATGCTCAGTAAGAGATGAAGTTCCGCATGCTGCGGCACATGGCTCTGCACAAACAGGACAGATTGCTCCGGATCGAGTCCCGCCGCCAGGAAGTCGAGGATGACTTCCTGCGTATTGGCCAATACATTCGAAGGGTCCGCGTAGTCCGTCGTGAGCGCGTGCCAGTCGGCGATGAAGAAGTAGCACTCGTACTGGTCCTGCAGCTTGACCCAGTTGTGCAGGGCGCCCATATAGTTGCCCAGATGAAGCTTGCCCGTGGGGCGCATCCCGCTCAAAACGCGCGGGCGGGAGTTGGAATTCAGTTCTGCCATTGTGCCTGTCAGTTCCGTTCAAAAACGCCGTGAAAATGCAGCCATCGTCAGGCTGGAGTCAGCGGGATTGGCTGGTTTTATTGTACCGGGCGGATGCAGCGCGGGACAGGAACGAACGGCCTAGGAAACCGATCCCTGCAGGGTATTCAACACGTACTGCACCAGGCCGAGGGTGGGCGTCATGAAGAAGCGTACGACCGGGCCGCCAGCGAAGATCATCAGAATAAAGCTGAACATTCCCATGCGATCGTATGCGGACAGCCAGTTGTAGGGCAGGAAGTGGCGCAGAATGCGGCTTCCATCGAGCGGCGGAAGGGGCAACAGGTTGAAGAAAAACAGTGCCAGATTCACAAAGATACTCAAGCGGCAGAGGGTATAGAGCGCGCGGAGATTGGTCATCACTGTTTCCGCATCCGGCAAATGGCCTTGAAGCTTGATCATCACCGCCAGCCCGACAAAGCCGATAAACGCAAGCAGCAGGTTGGAAACCGGTCCGGCCAGCGTGGTCAGTATGTCATCGCGCACTATCTTCTTGAAGTTCCTCGTGATCACGGGCGTTGGCTTGGCCCAGCCAATCAGGAAGCCCCCCATGCCGAAAAGTGCTCCGAAGATTGCAATCCCAGGAATCAGCAGCGTGCCGATGGGGTCAATATGGTATCTGGGATTGAGGGTCACCCGGCCCTGCAAGCGCGCCGTCTGGTCACCCAACAACGAGGCTGTCCAGGCATGAGCGCATTCGTGCACGCTCAGAGAAAAGATAAGCAGCACGAATTCAAATAACGCGATAACAAAGTCGGTCGGCGTCGCCTGCAAAACATTCTCCTGATTTACCGGAAAGCTCAGGTTAGCACGCGACCTCAGTTTCGCGTGGCCGGGAACTCACCCACAATCGCGCGCTCGGCGATCTTCGATCCGGCCTGAACGATCGAGTGGCTGCCAATGCGCGCGCCTGCTCCGATTTCAGTAGGGACTAGGGTTACCTTGTCGGAGTCTTCGGGATCGTGGGTGTGCGAGTAAATGCGCGCATAGGAGCCGATGATGGCATTCCTGCCAATCGTAATGCCGCCGCGATCGTGCAGCAGCGCGCGCTGCCGGATGACCACGCCATCGCCAATCCAGAGCCGGTAGCCGAACGCCAGCTCCACCCCGTGAAAGATGCGCACGCCGCTGCCCATATGGGCAAAGAGATGCCGCCCCAGCATGCAGCGGAAGCGCAGCCCCAGCCAGTGATTCAACCCGATAGGCGAACGGTCAAACATCTGCCAGAACCACAGCAGAGGCTTTCGCTTGTCCAACTCCGCGTGGTCTGCCTCCTCAAAGTGCTCGGCTTCGAGCGTCATGTTTTCAGGGTCAAGCGAAAGACTTAGCACATTGAGGGGCAGTTCGCTGGTCAGCGTCAGGTTCAGCTTGCCGCCGTGGGGTCGGCCCAGGTAAAGCTGGTAAAGCTGTTCGCGCACAATCTCGGAGCGGCGCTCCGGCCCTTGGTGACGAGTAAATTCGTCGTCGAGAAAGGAAAGCCACCGGCGATAGATCTCCTCCGCTTCCGGCGCGGGACGCGGCGCATTTGCTTGATTGACCATACGCTTTGGACGATAAACCAGAAGCCCTGGACGCGACTAATCTCATGACGAATCCGAGTGCGCCCGCGGCGTTATCCTAGAATGTCCGGCCAAGCTGGGAGAGTCCGACAAGGCTGGTCTTGAGGAATTTGCGCTCTATGTCTGAAGAAACAGCCGCAAGCACCGCCGAAACGCCGAAAACTGAAGCCAAGGTTGCCGCTCCCATCGCCACTATCGCGACGCTGGGTCAGCACGAAGGCGAGTCCGTCACCCTTCGCGGATGGCTCTACAACCTGCGCGAGAGCGGCAAGTTGCTCTTCCCCATCTTTCGCGACGGCACCGGAACAGTGCAGGGCGTTGCCCATGTCAAGAGTGTGCCGGCCGAGGTTTTTGAGGTTCTCAAAGGACTTACCCAGGAGTCCTCTGTCATCGTGACCGGCAAGGTCCGCGCGGACAAGCGGGCGCCGGGAGGATTTGAACTCGATGTCGAAGGTATTCAAGTGATTCAGCGCGTGCCGGAGTCGGACCCGTACCCAATCTCGCTCAAAGATCACGGCGTCGAATTCCTCATGGAGCATCGTCACCTGTGGGTGCGCTCGCCCCGTCAGTCCGCTATTCTGCGCGTGCGGGCGGAGATCATGAGAGCCGCCGCAGAGTATTTCGACAATAACGGCTTCATCCGCACCGATCCGCCAATCCTGACACCGGCGGCCTGCGAGGGCACTTCAACACTTTTCCCGGTCGACTACTTCGGCGAACCTGCGTTCCTCACGCAATCCGGCCAGCTCTACATCGAATCGACGGCGCTGGCCCTGGGCAAGGTCTACAGCTTCGGGCCCACTTTCCGCGCGGAGAAATCGAAGACTCGCCGCCACCTCACCGAGTTCTGGATGGTGGAGCCTGAAGTTGCGTTCTGCGATCTCGACGGCCTGATGGAGCTGGCGGAAAACTACATTTCCTACATCGTGCAGAGCGTGCTGAAAAATCGCGCTCCTGAGCTGGCCGTGATTGGCCGCGATGTCGCCAAACTGGAGAACATCGTCCCGCCCTTCCCGCGACTGCGCTACGACGAAGCGGCCAAAATGCTCCAGCAAGCCCACGCTGACGGCCACCTCGAAAACTCCTTCGAGTACGGCAACGACTTCGGGTCACCGGATGAAACCTGGCTCACCCAGCAGTTCGACAAGCCCGTCATGGTGCATCGCTACCCCGCCGCCGTGAAGGCGTTTTACATGGAGCCTGACCCCGCCGATCCGACGTTTGCGCTCTGCCTCGACGTACTGGCGCCGGAGGGCTACGGCGAAGTCATTGGCGGCTCGCAGCGCGTGGCCAGCTACGACCTGCTCAAGAGCCGCATCGAGGCGCACGGCCTGCCGCTTGAATCCTTCCAGTGGTATCTCGACCTGCGCCGCTACGGCAGCGTGCCCCACGCAGGCTTCGGCATGGGCATCGAGCGCCTCGTTGCCTGGGTGTGCGGCCTCGACCACGTGCGCGAGACAATTCCGTTCGCGCGCACGCTGCATCGCATTTATCCGTAGCGCATTGGCGAGAGTAGGAGGGGGCGCGGCTTCGGTCGCGCTCTCCTCATGGCAGGCGTCCCGCCAGCCGATAAATGCAGCACTGATCGATACTCACTTTGAACGCATCGGCAGCCGCGTCCTCCGCGCTGAATGGAATATTCTCGTCGGCTAGCCGTTCAATCCCGGCGGTCCTCTTCACCACGTTGTCGTGCTCTGGATGGACGTAGACCAAGTCGATTGGAGCCGAACGGGTCTGTGACGCTTCACCAAGCCGCTCCAGCAGACGCCGCACGATCTCCCCTTCAAAGGAATTGAAGAGAAACAGCACCATGGGGCCGTCCGGAATCGGAAACTCCAGCACATCTCCCTCGACTACATTTGCGGCGCGACAGGAGCGCGGCTTGCGCATCCACCTCACAAGATTCTTGCGGGCAACTGCCACGAGCTTTGCGTTCAGTTCGACGCCGATGATCGCACGGAACGGAAACTCCGAAGCCATCAGCAGCGCACGCCCCTTGCCGCAACCGAGATCGACAAATGTATAGTCCGCGACAGACAAGCCATAGAGACTCCGTTGCCAGAGAGCAATCGCGCCATGGAAGAGTGATGGCGCCGTGGCGTAGTAGCCTTCGCTGTGAATATCGTTCGGGTGGCCTGTTGCGAGCGATTCGGCATAGAGCAGCCCGCTCGTGTCCACGCGGTGGAGCCGATCAAAGGGGTGAATTCGCTGGGGATTCGAAGATGTTCGCTGCCGCACGCCTTCAAGGAAATGTCGAACGGAATCCAGCATACTGTTAGTTCGGAACCACTGCCGGAAGCGAGACACGCTGATCACTTCACTGCGACTGTAGCAGAGCGGGTGCGGCCGCCTCGCAATCAATTCAAGATGAGCCTCGTTCTCCAGTCCGGCGGCATCAGGTCATCTCGTCCAGATCGAACCAGCGTCCGTTACACTCG
>JANXQR010000209.1 GCA_025353435.1 Acidobacteriota bacterium
GCCCAACACGCCGGGTTTCAGTTCCAGGCTGAAGCCGCGCAGGGCCACGACTCCACGCTTGTAACGCTTGGTCACATCTTCAATGGATAGCCGCACTTGCCGCTCCGCTACAAAGTCTGTTCGTGAGGTAGAGTACGCGAAACGCCCGGGAACGGTTCCTCCCGTCCTCGCTGAATGCTCTGGAAAAACCATACGCGGGCGGGTACGATGCACACAAAGCCAGACCTATCGTCCGCCCCTAGGAGAGATCGCGCATGGGTTCGATGGAAATAAGCCGTCAACCGTATCACGGCATTGATTCCCAAGACAATTTAGGGACCGAAGAACGTAAGACCCAGTCTCCAGAAGAGTTACAAGAAGAATCCCGCAAGATTCGCCGCCTCCAAATGGTAGTGAACCTAGTCACCGAGGTGATCTGTCAGGACCCGAACCTGGGCGTGGACGAAGCCTCCGAAATGGTGGCCGACACGCGGCGCATGGCGCTGGGCATGTTCCCCGAAAAGGAACTTGCATTCAACCTGATCTTCTGGCCTCGGCTCCAGCGGTTGATGCGCGAGCGCTATCGGATGCAATAGAAGCAGGGTTCAGGGACCCGCTAAAGACTTGTCCCGTCTATTTCGCTTCGTTGGCTGACAGGCGAAACGTGATGGTGCCCCAGAACAGGCGCGCCCGCATCTGCACCGGAAGGTGCCGATCGTCGTCGGTGTACCAGATCCAGATGTTGCCGCGATTCTTCACCACACCGGCGTCGGCAGTGGGCTGCACACGAACCGTCTTGAAGGTGCCAACGGGAGTCTTGATCTCTTCCCTGCCCTCAACCTTCATCGTGACGTTGACGGTGTGCATGGCATCAACAACGGGGATGACAAAGCTCTTGCCCACTTCCATCGGCTGGCTCGAAGCGTAGTAGATTCCGGTCAGCAGGTCAGTCAGGCACCCCTGGATGGGCTCCTCGACGTGCTTCGTCTGGCCGTTCACAAGGTTCTTTTCGTCCAGAATGGACTTCGACTGGTCGTAATCGAGCTTTAGGGTCGAGCTTATTTGGCGGCGCCCTTCCACCGTCTGCTTATCGAACTCGTAAGTACAGCCCTTGGCTCGGTCGAAGCTCGATTGAAAATGGTCGCCTACGTGAAACAGAAGGTTGATGGCCCCGATTGTGTCGGCGTTGGCGCTGACCTTCTCCCGGTCCCCCGCCGCCTCAAAGTGCAGAACCGCAGTACCTGCAGGAAACACTCGCCAGTCCACCGAGTAGGTTAGGGTCTGTTTTTGGGGGAACGCGAACCCTGGCCTGGGAGCTGCCAGCGTTGCGGACTGCTGTGCGCAAGCAGCACCGGAGAAAATGAGGGCACTGAAAAGAAAGAGGTTAGTCGTCCGCTTCATCACCGGCAGGCGCGGCTCCTTAGTCTGTTGGACGTTAGTCTGTTGGACGTTCAATACGCGGAAGTTGTTCAAAGCTGCCCGCGGAAGATGGCATTTAATGCCGCCCGTAGAAAAATCAGGCAAAAGTAGAGCAGGGCTATCCCCAATAAAGCATTGTACTCGCGGTGCTTGAGATAAAGCGGCAGGAAAAACCTCCCCTTCTGGTCGGCTACCGGGCTGGGAGCAGGGGTGAGCCGCGGAATCAGCCGTGGCACGCGGCGGCAATACTCGTCGAATTCGGAGAATGTGGTCCGCAAAAAACGCTCTTCAGAAGCGATGACGG
This sequence comes from Acidobacteriota bacterium, assembly GCA_025353435.1. Taxonomy (GTDB): domain Bacteria; phylum Acidobacteriota; class Terriglobia; order Terriglobales; family Acidobacteriaceae; genus Telmatobacter. The sequence continues at coordinate 1,703 of JANXQR010000209.1, forward strand.
GGACGTAAATGGCCACAAACATGACCGCCAGCGCCACGGCCACCGGCCAGCTGAGCACGGAAACCGCAAACCCCGCAGCAATCAGAATCGACCCCAGATAAAGGGGATTGCGCACGTGGGCGTAGGGGCCGGTAGTCGTAAGTTCTTCATTCTTTTTGACGTAGCCAGAAGCGTAGCCTCGCAGCCAGAGCCCCGGAATCACCAGCGCCAGGCTCCAGGCGACCGCTCCCGCGAGCGGCGGACGCCGTCCCGCCTCGACCAGGTAAACGGCTGCGGTCGCAAAGCCCAGGGGCACGCGAATTCTCCGTGCGATTTTCTGCCAGCGCGTGATCCAGTCGCTTGGAGGGGAGGAAATGGGAGTCATTGCGCCACCTCGGGGGTCCGCTGGACTGGCTCCGGTTCCAAAACCTCCGGTGCTAAAACCTGGTCGATGGCGGCCAGCACGTCGTTGGGCTTAATGGTGAGCAGGCCAGCCTCAGGGGCGTCGCGGCGGGCGTGGTCGCGCAGGCTGTGGGGGTTCCTCAGCACTTTGAAGCGAGTGCCAAATGGGCCGTTGCGGGCCGGGTCAGTGGGGCCATAAATGCCTACCACCGGGCGGCCGAGGGCGCAGGCGAGGTGCAGAGGGCCAGTATCTCCCGCAATCACCAGCGCGGCACGCCGGGTAAGCGCAATGAGCTGCGCAACGGAGCAGGAGACAGGTTGCGCCGCTCCGGCCGAATGGGCACGAACTGATTCAGCTAACGCCTCCTCAGAGGGGCCGGCATTGACCAAAACGCGGAACCCGCGGCCGGCTAGCGCAAACGCAACGGCGGCGTACCGCTCCAGCGGCCACCGCTTGGCACCCCAGCCCGCGCCGGGATTGATCAGCGCAATGGGCTTGTCTGATCCACTAACCAGGGCATTGCACCACGCTTCCGCCGCCAGATCGACTGGAAGCAACGGCTGCATGGGGCGCAATATGTCGCCCATGACGGCGGACGCCAGCTCCACATCCTGCTCGATCACGTGGACTCCGCGAGTATTGACCCGCTCGGTAAAAAGCCAGCGAGCGACCAACTCACGCGGATTGGACTCGCCAATGCGGCGGCGAGCGCCGGAAATTCGGGCTAGGAAGGCGGAACGGACGGCTCCCTGCAAATCGAGCACGGCGTCATAGTGGCCGGCGCGGAGATCCTTGCGCAAGCTGCTGATTTGATGTGCGGTCTTGGGGCTAAGCGGATCCCTGCCCCATGATTTAGTAGCAGCGCAATACACCCGGTCAACAAGCGGCTGAGCGGAACTGCGAGCTGCATTTGGATCACCGTACCGGGCGGAAAGCAGGGCCACCCAAGCCGGCTCAACCACCCAGTCGATGACCCACATGGGGTGCACCTTTCGCAGCGCCGTGACCGCCGGGAGGGCATGCAGAATGTCCCCCATGGCGCCCAACCGGACGACAAGAAGGCGGTACTTGGATTGGGTGTGCAAGGTTCAATTTTCTCACAGGGGAGAAAGCGGAGACAGCGAGGCTGGCGGAGTCAATACTTCGCGCCTACTCCCTCCTCGCCCCGGGTGAGCTTTAGTTGGTCCATAATCCACTCGATTGCTGCGGGCTCGTTCGCGATCTGTGTACGCAGATGGACCGTAGTAACCGGGAGCGGTGATTGAAGGCCGGCAAGGCGGACTGCATCTTTTTCCGTGGTGAGAAGAGTCGCAGCGCCTGCGGATCGAGCCTGAGCAGCGAGGTGATCGAGATCGCGCGCTGTGTAGCGGTGATGGTCTGGGAATACGCTGTGGCCGGCAATATGCAGCCCGGCGACGGCGAGGCCTGCGAAGAACTGGAGGGGACGCGCGATGCCGCAGAAGGCCATTACTGAACCCTCGACAGGCGGAATTTCCATCGATCGGTTCAGGCGCCAGACGGGACCGTTCCAGCCCCACGCGCGCAATTCGGATTCGAGGTCTGACTCGGTGACCGGAATTGCAATCACGCTGGCCCGCATGGCCGCCCGCAGAGGTTCACGCAGGTTTCCAGCCGGCAGAAGGCGGTCGTTCCAGTCGGCGCGGTTGATCAGCAGAATTTCGATGTCTCGATGAAGCTGGCGGTGTTGAAAACCGTCGTCGAGGATGTGCACCACCTGCGGTGCGGCTGGCGCGGCCTGCGCCGTAAGAGAGAATTCAGATTCGGCGAGCAGGCCGGCGTCATAGCGCTGTGGGGCGACGTAGACAGGGACACCGGCCTGCTGCGCGATTAGAAGCGGCTCGTCGCCAAAGTCCTCCACTGTTCCGCCGGGATCAACCCGCGCAGTAAGACGCCTGCGTCGTCCGTAACCGCGCGAAAGCACATCGACGGCAATTCCGCGGCTGGTGAGAGCCTGCGCAAGTGCGATTGTAAGTGGCGTCTTGCCCGCGCCGCCGGTGGAAAGATTGCCTATGCTGATGACCGGAAATCGCAACCGGCGGATTGGCTCACGTCCGGAAGCGAGTCGGCGTTCGCGAAGCGTGAGGCCGAGGCGGTAAAGCGGCGTGAGTGGGGTCAGCAGGTTCCGCAATCCGGAATTGGAGTTCATGTCCGACGCTCCAACTCAACAGTTTCCGACTGAGACGGAGTAGGTATTTGTGCACCGAGAAGGGTCTTGATGGCCGTTACGCAACGCGCCGTTGCTCCCGCTTGTTGCTCGAAGACGCGGCGGGCTCGCTCACCCGTTGCCTTAGCCGCCTCACGATCAACGAGCAGATCGAGCAGCACCGGACCCAGCCGATCCCGTTCGGCAATGCGGAGCGCCTGGTGCGCCAGCAGATCTTCAGTAATTGCCCGGAAATTGGCGTAGTGGGACCCCATCACAATGGGCACACCGAATTGCGCAGGCTCCAGCGGATTGTGACCTCCCGCTGGAACCAGACTCCCACCAACAAACGCCACGGCTGCCAATGAGTAGACCGAGGCAAGCTCGCCGATCGTGTCGAGGAGCACGATTTGCCCGCCCTGAAGCGGGGTCAGTAACACGGCACTCTGGCCCTTCCAGTCCGATCGCCGCGCCCACTGGAGGCCGGATGCTGCAAGCAGGCTGACAACCGCACCAAATCGATCGGGATGCCGAGGCGCCAACACCATCAGCAATTGTGGCTCTGCCTTAAGCAACGTCGGCCACACCTCTAGAAGCGCTGCCTCCTCGCCTTCCAGAGTGCTGCCCGCCACAACAAACCGCAAACCGCTGCCCAGTCGCTTCAGCAGCCGCGTCGCCTCAGACTCTTCAGTGGACCGCACATCGAACTTGAGATTCCCCGCCACCGACACCCGCCCCGGAGCGCAACCGATGGCCTTCAGCCGCTCTGCATCCAACTCGCTCTGCGCCAGCACCGCGGCCAGCCTCGACAAGATGGGTCGCCACAGCGCCCGCAGCCTCATGTAACGCGGCCAGGACCGATCTGAGACGCGTGCGTTGACCA
>JANXQR010000223.1 GCA_025353435.1 Acidobacteriota bacterium
CCGCTCGCGAGGGTCGACTCGTAGAGGGCGGGATTGCCAAATTCTTCGTGGTTGCCGCCGCTGAAGAAGATGCCCAAAGGGGGCGCCAGCGCGAAGAGCGGGCCGGCGAGGCGGGCCGGGTTAGCTTTCGAGCCGTCAAAGAGATCGCCCGCAATCAGGATGATGTGCGGATTGAGCCTGCGCGCAATGTCCGAGACGCGGCGAGCAAATCCCGCGCCATTGATGTTGCCGAGGTGCATGTCTGTGATGAGCAGGGCGGTGCGTCCTCGCCAGGATGCCGGCAAGTTGGCCAGCGTAACGGTAAGGCGGCGTTCGCGGATGCGTCGCGCATTGAGCAAGCCGTAGATGCCTGTGAGGATGGCGAGGCCGAAGAGAGTAGCGACGAGAAGTTGCCGGGCTGATGCCGTATCAATGTGGGCGAGGCGCAGGCCAAGGCTCACAAGCCAGCAAAGGCAAGTCGCCCAGAAGATGTAATTCAGCATGCCGAGCCAGACGGCTGCGAATTTGTAGGTGATTTCGACCAACAGGTTGGAGAAGCGGAATCCGAGCAGAGCCGCAACGACAAAGCTGATGCCAAGGATGAAGAGTGCGAGGGCAAGGGCGTGCTCGCCGCTGGGACTCAGCGGCCAAAAGCTCACCACGGTATGAAAAATGAACCAATGGCCGAGTAACAAGAAGACCTGGAGAAGGAAAACGCCAAATACTGGCCAAACTTTCAAATCAAAACTCCTTAATTCATGATGAAGGGGACCGCTGATGGATCAGAGTTAATTTTCCGTCATCGATGCCGGGAACTGCAGGCTCAAACTGACCAATAGGATGGCTATCCGATGAAACAGTATTTAGCCCAGGAAACAACACTTAGCCCATGAAACAATATGGTTGATGTCATTGGCGCGCAATCAGGAGCTTGGGCTCTATTTTTCCATTCCGTTTTGCCGATCGAAGTGCACGTATTGCAACTTCGCCTCGGGAGTGTATCCGGCCAGCGAACACGCGCGCTACGTGGGCCGGCTGACAGACGATCTGGCGAAGGCAGGTGCCTGGGCCGCGGAGATGAGCGTGGAACTCCCGCGCACCGTCGATACGGTTTATCTTGGCGGCGGGACGCCGTCGCTGCTTGAGCCGGAGCTGATCGCGCAGTTATTTGACGCGGTGGGCAGGGAATTCAATCTCAACCCGGACGCCGAGATCACGGTGGAGTGCGCGCCTGGGCAGATTGCGCAGCCCACTCTGGAAGCGTTGGCCAACGCTGGGGTGAACCGAGTCAGTCTTGGCGTGCAGTCGTTCATTGATCGCGAAGCAGCTTCAAGCGGGCGTCTGCACAATCGTAAAACGGTGCTGGATGATTTGCGGAGGCTTCGAGCTTCGGGCATTGCCAATCTCAATCTGGATCTGATCGCGGGGCTGGCCGGACAGACATTTGCTTCATGGGAAGAATCGCTCGATGTGCTCATTGGTGCGGGCGTTCCGCATGCCAGTGTCTACATGCTGGAGGTGGATGAGGACTCGCGGCTGGGCCGGGAGATGCTGGCTGGGGGGGCGCGCTATCACGCGGAACTTGTGCCGTCCGACGACGCCATTGCGCGGATGTACGAGCGAGCAGTTGAGCGGCTTGAAGAAGCGGGGATCGCGCAATATGAGATTTCAAATTTCAGCCGGCCCGGGTTTGAATCCCTCCACAACTTGCGCTACTGGGAGCGGCGGCCATATCTCGGATTGGGCCTGGATGCCTCGTCGGCGCTTTACGCAGGAGGGGAAGAAGGCTACGTGCTGCGAGCGACAACGGGCGACGACTTGACGGAGTATCTCGATAGCGGCTCCAAGCCGGAGACGGCGTGGTTGTCGCCCGACCGGCAATTCGAAGAGGCATGGTTTCTCGGATTGCGGTTGAACGCCGGGGTTGATCTTGCCGCACTGCGGGAGGAATTTGGCGAAGGCCGCATGACAGCGGCACTTGCTGTTGTGGAACGGTTAGTGTCAGACGAACTGCTCTCGTCCGATGGCAGTCGAGTGTGTCTCACGGCACGCGGCCGGATGATGTCGAACGACGTTTTCCAGGAGTTTCTTGGCGTTGCGGACACAGAGCCAATTGGCAGAACGTAGCCGCGGGAATCCCAATTGCATTGCTGCGAAGAAGCCTCACCAGGCAAGCAGATCCTCGCTTGAACTGGCAGACAGGAAGGCGACCGGATGCGACAGCGCGGAAGGACAATCGGCGGCCGACTGCACGGTTTCTGGCCCACGTTCCTTGGCCTGGCATAGAGCGGCCTCTAGTTCACGCAGCATCACGATTGGCGACCTCCCATGGCTTGAGGCAACAGCAAAGCACGCTGACAGTCGCACCGCCATGCCGGCTACGTGGAAGGGTTCAGTAAATGCCTCGCGGATGCGCTCGGCCAGCAGGACGGCGTTGACTGGCGTGCACCCGGGCAGGGCGATTAGGAACTCGTCATTTCCCAGGCGGCCAAGCAGGTCGTAGCTGCGCAGCAACCGCTGAATGCGTGTCACTGTCTGGACGAGAAGTTGGTCGCAGGCGTCATGGCCGAGGCGGGCATTCCAGTGCCCAAAGTCGTCGATGTCAAACAGAATGCCGCAGAGCGAAGTGCTCATCCGCTGCACGCGATCTGTCTCACGGAAGAGCAGCGAGAGCAGAGTGCCGCGGTTGTATGCGCCCGTCAACTGGTCGAACTGGGCATGCTGGGCTATGGCCGCCTGCAGAAGTTCCGTTTCGCGAGCCAACGACGCGTTGCGGAGTACGAGTTCGATCCGCAGCTGCCACCAAGTCTCGTCGGAACCGCGCGGAATGAGGTCGTCGATCACCCCTTCTCGCACCCTCAAAAGGCACTCTTCGCACGCTGAGTCGGCGATCAGAATGATGGAGAAACGGTTGTCCTCAGCGCGCGCAGCCGCCAGCAGTTGATTCGTAGGAATGCCGGGAAGGCGGTCATCGAGGAGCACCACAGTTGGGGTTTCCGGAGCCCACATCGCCGCCAGCGCGGCTTCCGCGGAAAGAGCGATGGAGACCCGTCCGCCGAACGCGCGAAGGATCGGTTCCACAACCTGGAGAAGGGCGGGATCTCCGGATGCGAGCAGAAGTGCGGGTTGAGATTGGATAGACATCCGGTAGTTTTCCTCTACCGGATGGATCGGCTCAGATTAGGAATTATTTAGAAACGCCGGCGTCAAATATTTGCAAATCAAGATGACTAAAGTGAGGCGAGCGCGGCCG
>JANXQR010000231.1 GCA_025353435.1 Acidobacteriota bacterium
CAGATAAAAGGAAGGGAAGTCGAGTTCCTGTTGGTTGCGCCAAAGTTTCAGGATGCGAGTTTCATCCTGCCACCGCGCCGCGCGCACATACGCAATATGCTTCTGGACGTTGGTCTTGATCCAGGTGCCGTGCTTGCTCACGTACAGACTATGGTCGGCGGTCTCCACATTCTGGCGATGGCCGGGGACCAGGTCGACCGAGTAGCCGTTCACGCGGATGTTCACCGAGACATTCTGTCGCCGCGGCTTGAAGCCGGCTTCGACGAGCGCAGTGAAAAGTCCCTCGTAAACTTCGCGCAGCGGCTGGTGCGCTGTCCCGGCGAGCGAAATAAACAGATCGATGTCCGTGCCGCTCTTGACGGCCGTTCCCTTGGCAAACGATCCGCTCGGTTGGACCGAGAGCAAGTCGCTGCCCGCCCAATTGCGCAGCAGCGGCATCAGCTCGGCTCGCACCGTAAGTACCGGCGAAGTCGTGCTGTTGTCGACGGCCTCGCGCGCAAGGAGCGATCGAAGGTACTCATCGGCCTGCAGGAGCCGGGATAAAACATCAACGGCGACATTCACTATGAATCGATTCTCATTTACAGGGAATAAGAATGATGTGTTGAAAATCACATTTTCGACGCCGAGTAGCCCCTTCATAGGGTGCGCTCCGTGTCAACTCTCTTCACAATGAACCAATCCGCGGTCTCCAATGGTTGGCAACCATGTTCAACGCCGGACATGGCGTTCGATATCGGACACAAAACTCGATGCGCCCAACCGCGACCCCGCCTGTAACCGCCACAAAAGCAATCGCGTGCGCGCTCTGACGGATTGGGCCAAAGAATGCAAGGAAATCTCCGGACGGGACCCTCTCTCAAACTCATCAAGGAGAATTTCATGCGCATGCTGCTCAACGATCTGCGTTACGCGGCGCGCCAACTCCGCTCGTCGCCGGGTTTCGCACTCACCATCGTGCTCACCCTTGCACTCGGCATCGGCGCCAACACCGCCGTCTTCAGCGTCATGAATGCAGTCCTCCTCCGCATGCTTCCCGTCCGGAATCCCGAGCAGCTCTTCTATCTCACCCACGAGCACATGCCGGAAGTCGGTTCCACCGGTGATTCTCGATTCTCCAGCGGCATCAACGTCTACAACCGCCTTCGTACCGACAAATCCGCATTCTCTGACGTCGTCGCCTATGTCCCCCTCTCCTTCAGCAAAACCGCCGTTCGCTTCGCCGATCAGCCTGAGGAAGTCGAGGCCGACGAGGTCAGCGGCAACTTCTTCTCCGCGCTCGGGGTGCACATGGCAGCCGGAAATGCTTTCGCTCCTCGCGACGAGGAGAATCACTCGCCCGTAGCGGTCCTCAGTTACAACTATTGGAACCGCCGCTTCAATCGCGACCCCGGCATCATCGGCAAAACCCTTTACATGAACGGCGTGCCGCTCACCATCCTCGGCATCTCCGCTCCCAGCTTTTACGGTGTCGAATCCGGCGGCCAGTCAACAGATGTCTGGATCCCCCTGCAGACCCGCTCCGAACTCACCGCCTGGGGTATGCCCGCCGGCACCGATGCCAGCCTCTACGGAAACCCCAACTGGTGGGGCCTGATGTTGATGGCTCGCCTGCAGCCCGGAATGACGACCCAACAAGCCTCGGCCCGGGTCAATCCCGTCTTTGCCAACGCCGCTTACGAGACCACCGGAAAAAAGCAGCCCACCGGCTACTCCATGGAACTGCAGCTCGTCCCCGCCAAGGGCCTGGGAACCTCCAACACCGACTATGAGCAGCCCGTGCACGTCCTCATGGGAATGGTTGTGCTGGTTCTGGTCATCGCCTGCGTCAACATCGTCATGCTCCTGCTGGCGCGCAACTCGGTCCGCCAGCGTGAATTCGCCCTCCGCCTTTCTCTGGGCGCCGCCCGCTGGCGCCTCTTCCGCCAGCTCCTCGCCGAGGCCGCTCTCCTCGTGCTCGCCGGAGCAGCCATCGGCATCGCCTTCGCCTATCAGGCCACGCGCCTGCTCGCCTATTGGTCCGAGTTTGAAGTCAGTCTCGCCCCCGATCGCCCGGTCCTCATCTTCACATTCGCCGTCTCCGCCATGGCCGCGCTCGTCTTCGGCCTCGCACCACTCCGCTCCGCATCCAACGCTCCCATCGGACTCGTCCTCAACTCCGCCGGGTCCCGCACAACCACCGGCCGCGCCGGCATTCTCTCTGGGAAAATACTCATCGTCGCGCAAATGGCCTTCTGCGTCGTGCTCCTCTTCGCCTCCGGACTCCTCGTGCGCACCCTCTTCAACTACCGCCACATCGACCTCGGCATAAAGGCCGACCAGGTCCTCGCCGTCGGCGTCCATCCGGTCGGCGCACTGCCTTACGCTGAGAAGCTCGCCTTCTACAACCGCCTCCAGGAAAACTTCCGCACCCTTCCCGGCGTCCAGTCCGTCACCCTTGCATCCGAACGGCCCGGCTCCGGCTGGTCTGACAACAACACCCTCACCATCGACGGCCGCGCACTCCCCTGGGACGACGGCAAAAACATGCTTCGCAGCAACAACGTCGGCGCCGACTTCTTCGCCACCCTCGGCATTCCCGTGCTCGCCGGTCGCGACATCCGCCCATCCGATACCCGCACCTCCCAGCACATCGCCGTCGTCAATCAGACCCTCGCCGACCGCTACCTCAATGGAGCCTCGCCCATCGGCCACACCATCGGCCAGTTTGGAACTCCCGCCACCATCGTCGGCGTTGTCCGCGACAGCAAGTACCGCAGCGCCGACGAAGACAAGATGCCCATGGCCTGGTTCGGCTACCAGCAAGCCGACCCCATCCCCAACCTCGACGTTGAGATTCGCGTTGCCGGTGACGCCCTGGCCCTGCTTCCGGCCATTCGTCGCGTCGTTCAGCAGATGGACCCCAACATCCCCCTGGGAAAACCCCAACTCCTCAGCACCGCCTACCAGCAGGGCTACTCCATGTCCGCTCTCGTCGCCCGCCTCGCCATCTTCTTCGCAGCCCTGGCAGCGCTGCTGGTCGCCGTCGGCCTTTACGGCACGCTTTCGTATCGCGTAAGCCATCGCACCGCGGAGATCGGCCTCCGTATGGCCCTCGGCGCGGCGCGCGGCAACGTTCTCTGGATGATCCTCCGCGACAGCATTTACATGGTTGCTGCCGGCCTCGTCGCCGGACTTCCCCTCGCATGGCTTGCCTCGCGCTCACTCGCCTCGCAGCTTTATCAGCTCTCCGCCCATGACCCGTACTCGCTGGTTGCAGCCTGTGCAGGTGTCTTCTGCATCTCGCTCATGGCCGCCTTCATTCCCGCCCGCCGCGCCGCCTCCATCGAACCCATGCGCGCGCTCCGCACCGAATAGCACAACGAACGCGAGTTGGCACAAGGAACGGGAACCACGTAGTCAAACGTGAATGCAGCCCGCCGCGATGCGCAAAACCGGGTGGATGAGGTTCTCGTCCTGTCTACACCAAATAAGAATTAAGCTATTGCCTGATGTCGACATAATGAGTCTTGGATTTCGGTGCGCCTGCAAGTCAGCTCCAGCGCGTGTCTCGGGAGGATAACTTGAACGGTGCTTCGCCTTCAGTGTCTCGTCGCTTATGGTTGCCGATCCTCGTGGGCGGCGCTCTCGCCGGCACCTTCGACATCATTTCCGCATTCATCTCCTTCGGATGGGGTACGCCCCGCGCGATCGCCAGCGGCCTGCTGGGCCGGCAAGCTTTGGCCGGAGGCCTCGGCATGTGGATGCTCGGTTTGTTTCTGCACTACGTCATCGCATTCTCCGCCGCGGCAATCTATTGCGTGACTTCGCGGAAACTCTCTTTCCTGAGAGAGCATTTCATCGTGTGTGGCTTGTTCTACGGCATCGCAATCTATTTGGTCATGAATCTGATCGTGCTCCCGCTATCTGCAGTGCCGTTCAAGGTGGGACCATTCACGGTTGCGACACTGCGTCATGACCTGTTGATGCAGATGCTGATCATTGGCCTGCCCATTTCGTTTGGCGCCTGGAAATTCTCAAAGTAGGTGGGATCTCCGCACCGCACGGCAGGACTTACGCGATACTCACAGCCTCTGCCGCTGTCTGGTCTTCAAACTTTCGGTGATACACTTCGTTCGGGAAAACGACGAATCCATGAAACCGCCATCGAACTTCAAGACGCCTGCGCAATACATCGCCTCACTTCCCGGCGATCGTGCGAAGACGATCGCGACGGTGCGCGCACTCGTGAACAAGCACATTCCGCGCGGCTACGATGAGTGCCTCGTCTGGGGCACGATCGGCTGGACGATCCCCCTGTCTCGATATCCAGACACTCACAACGAACAGCCCATCTGCTACGTCGCACTCTCGTCGCAGAAGAACTACTGCTCGCTCTACCTGATGGGCGCGTTTTGGAGTGCGAGTCAACTCGAGCAGCTGAAGGCGGCGTTCACGGCGGCGGGCAAGAAGCTCGACATGGGGAAGTGTTGCGTTCATTTCGAGTCGCCGGACGATTTGCCGCTCGAAGCGATTGGCGAGCTGATCTCGACGATTTCGAGCGAGAAGTGGATCGAAATGTACGAACAATCGCGCTTGAAGACCAAGGCGGGGCAGGCGCAGAGGGCGAAGCAAGGCGCCCCATCGGCGAGCAAGGGGTCCGCCAAGCCCGTCGACACAAAGCGCCAGCGGTAAACTTTCCCAGCATGACCCGCCGATACCGGGCCGCCACGTTTTCCATAACTGTTGCGGGTGCCCTGGTTGATTGCGGCATGTGGCATGGACGACGGCGGTGGCGCGACGGCCTGCGCGGAGGTGGCCCTCTATCGCTTTTGATCATAAGAAGCGTTAGCGCTCGTTTCAAAACACCCCCAAGCAATCCGGCCAAGTACAGCCCGCGTATAGTAAGTGTGATTCCTATTTCCCTTGGGTGTGGGTGTATTGAATGGCTGCGGGTGCGCTCCAGTCACATGAACAATCGAATCTCGCCGACTCCTTGCGCGAATTTCATACCGAGGCGGGCCGCTCGCTAATCGACCTGGTCGATGAATCGCCGGTTTTACTCGTCTTCCTTCGCCACTTTTCATGCGCCTTTTGCGCAATGGCTCTGGACCGCGTTTCCCAGGTGCGGCCGCAGATTGAGTGGAAGGGTGTGCGCCCTGTATTTGTGCACCTCGGCTCTCCCGAGCGGGCCAAACCGTACTTTGACTACTACCATCTCTCCGATGTGGAGCGGATCAGCAATCCGCTGGCGACGCTCTATCAGGTTCCTGCATTTGGTTTGTCACGTACCAATCCATATCTGCACTCATTGAGGCCGGAGGTCTTGCTGGGCTGGTTCAAAGGTGCGCTCTTTAAATACGGAATCGGCATCATCAAGGAGGATGGCGAGCAGATGCCGGGCGTGTTTTTTCTGAAGGAACGGAAGATTGAGCGCGCCTTCCGCCATCGCACCATTGCCGATGAGCCCGATTACCTGAAGCTAGTTGGCGCGGCCTGAAACTGTGCCCCATTCATCGCTCTTTTTGCGATGAGTGGGATCGCACGAACCTCACGAAGATTCTTTGTCTTGTTTAGCTGATATTCCTGTTTATTTCCAGGGCTGTTCCGGGGCTCCGGTGATTGGATTTCCGAACGCGTTTCGCGCCATCTCCGGAGTCATCAATCTCGCGAACGCAGCCACTCACCCCTCCAAACACCCGGCGGTCACCAACTGCTTGCATCCTTCGCGCCTCTGCTCTAGCCTCAGGGCAATTACAAGAGCTCCAGCGGAGACCGCTATGAAAATGCCGATTCTCTCTTTGATTTGTTTCGCATGCATCCTGCATGCTGATGCTGTTGCTGCGCACGCGCAAACTCCCCCCGCTGACACCACTGCACCGAGTTATGACATGAAAGCCCAGGCCCTTCTTGACCTGCAGGGCGTGAATAAGAAGTGTGTCGATCTAGCCGAAGCACTCTCGAGCGACAAGCTCACATGGCGCCCTTCACCCGACACCCGGTCCTTTGCTGAAGTGTTTTTGCATGTTGCTGGAGAGCGCTACGGGATCCTCAGCTTGATGGGCGCGACCCCCCCAGCGGGGTTTAAAGCGGGGGAATTCGATAAATCCACAACAGATAAGGGTCGCATCGTCGAGGCTCTGAATCAGTCATGGGATTTCACAAACAAAACGATCAATGGCATGACTAACGCGGATTTCGCAAAGCTTATGCCCAAGCTCGGCCCGCAGGCTAACGAAGGCGACGTGGTTTATATGCTCGTTGCCGACGCCCACGAACACCTCGGCCAGCTCGTCGCCTACGCCAGGCAAAACGGCGTCGTGCCCCCCTGGACCGTGCAGATGCAGAAAAAGAAGGCGGCCGCCGCAGCAAACAAGTAGGCCGCCCCGAACGGCGGCCTCCTTACCCAAACCAATTTATGTATTCAAAGGCCTATTTGCATCCCAGGTTTAACCGTCCCGTCTGGCGCCCGGGAGTTCTCGAAACAGGGTGACGAGGAGCGGAAAATCATCCGCCTGGCTATAGATATCTTTTGGCCCAATCGAAACGTGCTTTCAATTCCGTCTTGACGGCTTGTGAAAGAGCACTACGTTTTAACATGCCAATGGTCGCGGAAGTCGGAACCTTCTGCCCTCCGGAGAATTTGTCCAACAAGAAACCGATGCACGTGGCGTCGTCCTTCCCGCTCAGCTTATCGATCTCCACCCTCCGGATGTCTACTTCTACGGGCTCTGCGGCCGCCACTGCGGCTACTAACCTCCCTTTGGGAGGATGGCCCAGGGACATTTTCAATGAATTCTTGATTGCCTTGTACTTACTCCCATCTCCGGGGCCCTCAATCAGAAAATTGAGCGCGGCGAGCATGCTTTTAGTGGCACAGTCTCCCTTCTTTTGGGTACTCTGGGGACGGTAATTGGGATGCGTCTCCTTGGTTGGGTGCAGAGACTCCTGATAGTTTTCGTAACTTATTGCCATGCCCTGGATAGTCTGCGCGGACCATTTTGCCGCAAGTCCGTGCGAATCGGGCCAATAGGAGCACAGCGCTTTCGCCTTCACCTTTTCCGTTTCTGGTCCATCCAGAGCAACAAAATCCCTGCCGCGATTACATGTCGTGAGTTCGTATTGCGCCTTTTTGTCTTTGAAAACTCTTCGAACAACCGTATCCAAGGCGTGGTTTGGGGTCACGGTCAGGGAACACCAAATAAAGCTATCTTTTTTGTCAACCTCCAGTTTTTCCAGCTCACGAACGAGTTGACTTTCGGTAGCCATCCCGCTTAATACAGCACGCGCGTCCAATGCCAGGCTCCGTTTGGCGCTTGTGAGGAACTCGGGACTGACGATGCCCTTATGCTTCTCTAGCTCCGCGACAAGCATGCCCTTGAAAGAAACGCGTTCCATAGGGAGCGCTCCATTTTCGTTCTCATCGTTTCCTAGCTGACCAAAGAACTTTCGCGTGCTGCGTTCTTGATCCTCACGCGCCTCCTTCAAGACACGTTGCTTGGTCGGGGAGTCGATTGCTCTAACTTCAATCTCTCTTAAACTCCCCAGGTCAACGCCCATCATGCCGAGGGCCTTGATTTGATTGAGAGTTCCAAGGACTGGCATCCCATCCTCGACACACCGTTCCGCCAACAGACTCACGCACTTGGAATAATCGCTGTCCTTTAGAGAGCCTTGCCACCCATCCTGCAGTTGAGTTAATACAGACTCGGGGAGTTGATTGGAATCAATTACGACCGCCAGAGAGTTGCCGCTCATTCAGTCTTACCTCTTTTGATTGTGCGGATTATACGGGCTTTCCTCTCCCCGCGTCATCAAATCATATGAGAAATTAAGCACGCGACGGTAGACCTTGCGGCAGGGTTCGCCAGGGAAGACGGCGGAACTGCGTCAAGAACGGACGACGGCCTGAACCCCATGGAAGACGAGAGGCAACAAACAGCACAGAGTCTACGCTGGCACGAGAAACGCCCAAGAAAAGGCCACCCCGAAAGGCGGCCTTTCCATGCACTTATCGGAGACTACTTGCCTGACAGGCAGCCCTTTTGCCCGGAGCTGTTCGGATAGCCAGTTCCCGCCGTATAAGCGGCGTTCGACCACTCGCCCTGAATCTTCCACTGACTGCCGTTTGAGAATGCCACCAGCGGCGCGCCAAAGGTCCACGCGCACTTATCGCCATTTTCCGCACCCGATGAGTCATACCACGCACCCGGCGATGAAGGATCGCTGCGCGCTTCCGACAACTCGTGTCCGCTTACATTCGAAATCGCCGCCAGGCCCTGCGAGTGCAGCCCGGATGTATCGCCCGGATCGCAGCCCGCATCGCCGTCAAGCTTGAAGAAGAACGCAAACTGCAACGGCTTGCCCCCGCAAGTTCCTGCACTATGCCATGCGCAATAACCGGCGTTGCCGCGCGGCGTATCCGAGTAAACGGCGTAGTACCCGTTGCCGCTCGAGTCCGGCGTCACCAGCTTGCACACTTCATTCAGGATTGTCTGGGTGTTGCCGCCACCCGACGATGCCGACGTGTCGACGATGTGGCCCAGATAGTTTGTAATGCTGGTTACCTTACCGTTCGTCCCCGTGTACTCATCGGAAGTCCCAGCATAATTCGACAGATTGAACCCAATGTACCAGCTGTCCATGCCGGTGATTTTGTCGCCGGAGTAGGAGCCCCAGCTGGTGCCCCAGAAGATGGACTGCGTCACAGCTGTGGGCATGATCTTGCCGCCGTGGTAGGTCATATTCGGGCTGCGACGGGCACGGGCAAGAGCTGCCGGGCTGGCATTGTCGTTGCGGCCGTTCGGTTGAAAGTCCCGCGTCCAGTGAATCCCAAGCATTGGGGGCCCACTCTGCACGTTAAGGTTCTCTGGAGCCTGGGTTTCCTCAGATTGATTTACAGCCGCGGTTTGCGCAAACACCATTCCAGTTGCGCACAAGAGAAGGGGGAGCAGCTTCATCTTCATTCAGGTGATCTCCTTGTCAATCAGGTAAACACTCTCCGCGATCAGTTTTTGGGGAATCGCGGGGCGCGTTTCTGCGAATTGCATGATACTACGTTGCCGATCTCAAATCATGCAAAAACTCTTATGGAACCGACCCAGGTTGAGGCATTACTAAAGTCCACATCCCGAAAGTGCCAGCCGCGGTTGGACGAATTCTACTGGCACCGCCTGCACGTCGCGGCCAGAAAATCCCTGCCGGTTGCCACGAATCAAAACACCTCGCGGCCAACTTCGATTTGACGAATTCCCAGGGCCATCCTAGTAAGCCACCCAGTTGACAACAGAACGCAGCCTCCTATAGTTGTGATCTCGCCCCAACATGAGAATTTCCCCATGCGTATGTTGCTTAGAGTTGCAATCCCTACTGAAGCCGGAAACGCTGCCGTCAAGGCAGGAACTCTCGGTTCTACCATCGAAGGAATTCTTGCCGGCCTCAAACCCGAAGCGGTCTATTTCTTTCTCGACGACAACGGCCAGCGAACGGGCTCGATCGTATTCGACATGAAGAACGCGTCGGATATGGTTGCAATCGCCGAACCCTGGTTCCTTGCGTTCGGGGCCAAAATCTCGTTGCGGCCCGCCATGACGCCACAGGACCTTGCCTCGACCGGTCCGGCCATGAGCGAAGCCGTCAAGCATTACGGGAAGTAGTTCTTCGCTTCGAAATTGAGTCGAGTGAGGTTGTGGGCCGCGTGCCGCGTTCGCGGGCTCGTGCGTATAGGTGCGTATTATTGCAGCCACTTCGCATACGCGCGATAGTCGATTGCAGGAACGGTTCCGCAGGCCTGAAGACGGCTCATCAGTTCGAGGAGAAAACTTGTCGCCGCGTGCTTGTCGGCCGTTGCGGTGGATTAGATTTGCGTTATCCCGGGTCTCAAAAGCGAGACCTGGGGAACCCGGTACGCGAGTCTACGGTCAATCCGAAAATGCTCTAGTAGGGCGAGGCAGCCTGCTCGGCGTTGAAGGGATCGATGTTTGAGCCGCCCTTGATGCACTCGGGCCCCGCTGAGACGCCGCCGGCGGTTGCGCATGCTGTTTCCATCACGCCACCATGCTTGCGTGCTTCGGCGGCCACCTTGTCGGACTCGCCCTGCAAGCGCATGCCTGCCGCTTCCATGTCAGCCCAGCGCTGGCCCTTGGCGGCTGCGCGGTCGAAAAGGTCCATGGATTTGGGGATGTTCTGGTTGACACCGCGGGCGTGTTCGTACATGAGGCCGAGGATGAACATGGCGTCAATGTTGCCCTGCGCGACGGCTTTGTTGATCCACATGAGAGCCGTGGCGTAATTGCGTTGAACGCCCACGCCCTCGTAATAGGCCTTGCCGAGGAGGGCCTCGGCGTTCGCATCGCCTTTTGCGGCGGACTGCTGAGCGTCCGCGATGGCGTCAGCATAATGTCCCGATTGCCATGCGGCGGTAGTGGCCAGATTGCCGGGGTCAGTAGTGCCCTTGCGCACCAGATTCTTGTCGGAACTGGTTTTGACCTGGGCACGCAACTGTACGGCACGCTGGGGATCGCGGGGGCCGCCCACTCCGGCATCGAGCATGATGGCCAGGTTCGCTGCCGAATATAGATCGCCCTGTTGAGACGAGCGCTCAAACCATTCACGCGACTTTTTGAACTGGACCTCGGCCTGCGCCTGAAGGGCCGGCGGAATGGGAGCGTTGTTGATTCCCGGATTGATGCCTCCGGCGATGGAGACACCGCTGGCGTAGTAATAGCGGCCGAGGTATTCCTGGCCCCGCATGTTGCCTTGGTTTGCCGACATTTGGAACCACTTTTCGCATTGCGCATAGAAGCCGGTGCCGGGGGGGTTGACGTGATTGAAGAGCATGGCTCCGAGTCCGAATTGGCCGTCGGCATCGCCCTTTTGCGCGGCTGCCGTGAATTCGCGCCAGGCGGTGTTGTAGTCCTTTCGGTTCATTGCGACGAGCGCCGCATTGACCTCCGGCGAGAGCGAGGCATCGAGGAAGGTTCCTTTTGCAGGAGCGTTTCCGGCATCGGGCGGCGCATTGCCGGAGGAACCGCCGGGATTAAGGCGCTCGGTGCCCGGGCGTGTGGTGGGTGGAACATAGCCGGTAGTGTCGTGGGCCGCGGTGTTGGCGTCGATGCTTGATTTGGGGGATCTGGGCTGCTCGACTTCCGACTCGACGCGTTTCCAGGTGGCGACTTGTCCCGCCATGTTTGTGCAGATGACGGTGTCATTTCCAAGGAACTTGTAAATTCCGCCGTCATTTGGGAATCCGGCGCTGGTTTTGTATTTTCCATTGGCGGCGGAAAACGTGCCTTGTCCCGCCGGCGTGTCGCCGCCATTTGGCTGACGCACGAAGTTCTGGAAGCCGTTTTCGTCGTGGATCGAAATGAGGGTGATTGTCTGGCCGTTCATCGGAACGTAGGCTTTCCATGTGCCGTAGAAGCGGGCGGTGTCGTCGGCGGCGTGGGCGAAGGGGGCTGACAGGATGATGGCAAGGGCGACAAGCGTGAAATGCGCAAAGTGAACTCGAATCCGAGCGAGAGCGGCGGCCATTTGATCCTCCATGGCTGATCGATCGAAAACTGCTGTTTGACACCGGAATGCTAGCACTCGCAGCTACTGGCCTGCCCGCAACGGACGCAATGACGTGAGTGCCGGGTGGAGTTCAGGAAGCGACTTATAATAGAGAATGGACCATTGTGTCCTGACCCTCTCTGAGGCACTGAGACTGTGAGGGACAGGGCATGAGTGGTCGAATTCCTAAGGGACTCTTCCTCTTGACCTCTCCGAACGATGCAATCGTGATCCGCGGGGCGCGGACACATAATCTGAAAAACATTTCGTGCGAGATTCCGCATGGCAAGCTGACGGTGGTCAGCGGGGTGTCGGGGTCGGGGAAGTCGTCGCTCGCCTTCGACACGATTTATGCGGAAGGGCAGAGGCGGTATGTCGAGTCGCTGAGCGCGTATGCGCGGCAGTTTCTGGAACGCATCGAGAAGCCTGACGTGGACGAGATTGATGGGCTGGCGCCGGCGATTGCCATCAAGCAGAAAAACACTACGCGGAATCCGCGGTCGACTGTGGCTACGGCGACGGAAATCTACGATTACCTGCGGCTGCTGTATGCGCGCTGCGGGACGGTGCATTGCATTTATTGCGATGGGCTGGTGCGGCGGGACTCGATGGACGAGATTGCGGAGGCCACGCTGGCGCTGGGTGAGGGGACGCGGCTGAATGCGCTGTTTCCTGTCAAAGCATTGCATGCGGCGGAGGCGCTTCGCGCGGAGGAACCGAAGGCCAAAAAGCAGACGAAGGCTGCGGCGGCCAAGGCTGCTGCGAAGGTTGCTGCGAAGGCAGCGGTGGAAAGCCCGATGACGGACTCGCTGAAGGCAAGGTTGATGGAGCTGCGCGGGGGCGGGTTCAATCGGCTGTATCAGTTGGGGAAGATTTACGAGTTTTCGACGCCGGAGTCGCTGCTGGATCTGGATTTCACTTTGCCGGTGTTTGTGCTGGTGGATCGGATTGTGGTGAGCTCGGCTGCCCCGGAGGAGAATCGCGCGCGCATTGTGGATGCGGCGGAGATTGCGTATCGCAAGGCGGGCGAGGTGATTTTTGAGGAGGCGACGCGGGACGATGACGGCGGGGAGCCGAGACGGCATCGGTGGTCTGCGGCGTTTGAGTGCGCGAGTTGCCATCGGCCGGGCCGCGAGCCGGAGCCCCGGCTGTTCAGCTTCAACAATCCGTTTGGGGCGTGCCCGCGCTGCCAGGGGTTTGGGAATACGGTTGATTTCGATTTGAATTTGGTGATTCCGGACAAGGGATTGTCGCTGAATGATGGCGCGATTGATCCGTGGAATCGGCCGAAGTATCGCACATGGTTTACGGAGATGAAGAAGCAGGCTGCGGGGCTGGGAGTGCCGATGGACGTGCCTTGGCGCGAAATGCCGGAAGCAGCGCGCGAGATTGTGCTGCGCGGCAAAGGCTCGTTTGAGGGCGTATTCGGATTCTTTGCACAGATGGAGAAGAAGAAGTACAAGCTGCATGTGCGGGTGATGCTTTCGAAGTATCGCGGGTATGCGGAGTGTCCTGAGTGCAGGGGGCAGCGGCTGCGGGCGGAGGCGCGGGCTGTCAGGCTGAACGGGATGAATATCTGCCAGTCGAGCGCGTTGACGATTGCGAGGGCGAAGGAGTTTTTCAGCACGCTGAAGCTGACGGCGATGCAGGAGGAGATTGCAGGCTCGATTCTGGACGAGGTAAGAAAGCGGCTGACGTTTCTGGACGCGGTGGGGCTGGAATATCTGACGCTGGACCGGCTGGCTTCGACACTCTCGGGTGGCGAGGCGCAGCGGATTCAGTTGGCGACGTCTTTGGGGTCGCAGCTGGTGGGGACGCTTTATGTGCTGGATGAGCCTTCGATCGGGCTACATTCGCGGGACACGGCGCGGTTGATTCGGATACTGGAGCAGCTGCGGGATTTGGGGAACACGATTGTAGTGGTGGAGCACGATGCGGACGTGCTGCGGGCGGCGGATTATCTGCTGGACCTGGGGCCCGGGGCGGGCGAGTTTGGCGGGAAGATTTTGGCTGAGGGCGTGCTGGCGGAGATTGAGGCGAATCCAAATTCGCTGACGGGGCGGTATTTGTCGGGTCAGATTTCAATTCCTGTGCCGACGCGGCGAAGGGAGCCTGGGCGCGAGAAGCTGGTGTTGAAGGGCGCATTCGCCAACAACCTTCGCGGAGTTGATGTCGAAATTCCGCTGGGGCTGCTGGTGGCGATTACGGGCGTCTCCGGGAGCGGGAAGTCGACGCTGGTGCACCAGGTTCTGTATCGAGCGGTGGCGCGGGCGCTGGGGCAGACGGATGGCGCGGACCCTACGGGGTTGTTCAAATCTCTGACGGGAACGGAGCGGCTGAACGATGTGGTGATGGTGGACCAGACGCCCATTGGGAGGACGCCGCGCTCGAACCCGATAACTTATTTAAAAGCGTTTGATTTGGTGCGGGAGCTGTTTGCATCGCAGCCGGAGGCGAAGAGGATGTCGCTTACGCCGGGGCATTTTTCGTTCAATGTGCCGGGCGGCCGGTGCAATACGTGCGAGGGCGATGGGACGGTGACTGTCGAAATGCAGTTTCTGGCAGATGTGGAGTTGCCGTGCGAAGACTGCCGGGGAACGCGGTACCAGGCGCGGATTCTGGAGGTGCAGTACAAGGGGAAGAGTATTGCCGAGGTGCTGCAACTCACGGTGAAGGAGGCGCTGCGGTTCTTTGCGGGGCAGACTCGATTGCTGGAAAAGCTTGCCGTGCTGGATGAAGTGGGGCTGGGGTATTTACGGCTGGGGCAAAGTGCGACGACGCTGAGCGGCGGTGAGGCGCAGCGGGTGAAGCTGGCGGCGCATTTAGCGACGGTGCGGAGTGCAAACGCGAATACCAGGCCGAGCCATGCGAGCCGGGTGCTTTACATCCTGGACGAGCCGACGACGGGGCTGCATTTTGACGATGTGTCGAAGCTGCTGACGGCGTTCAAGAAGCTGATTGATGGTGGCGGGTCCTTGGTGGTGATCGAGCACAATCTGGATGTGATCAAGAGTGCTGATTGGGTGATTGATATGGGGCCTGAGGGCGGCGACGCCGGCGGGCAGGTGGTAGGGGTTGGGACGCCGGAGGAGATTGCGGGGAATCTTCTGTCATATACAGGGCAGTGGTTGGGGAAGGTGCTTTAAAGCAGCGACAAACGAACAGAATCTTTGCGCAGCCTGAGACGTAAGGTGGGCTAGTCGTTATCCCAGGTCTCAGAATCGAAACCTGGGGCACCCGATCGTCATGGCGAATTTACTTCGCAAAGACAACAACATCGGATTGAGCGGAAATCTTCACAAGAGTGATTTCCTGTTGGATCTACTTCTTGCTCTCCGGCTTGGTGAAGAGCTTGGCATCGGGGTTGGGCAGCAGAACACGTTCATTTACCCGGCGAATTGTCAGCCCGTTTCCAGATGGGTTGAGGATCTGTACTAGGAAGGGAAGCATCACGGGGCCCACTCG
>JANXQR010000232.1 GCA_025353435.1 Acidobacteriota bacterium
AAGACATCACCGCCGCCCTCATCGAACAAAAAGACCGCTTCGCCCACCTCATTGTCGCCGAAGCCGGAAAACCCCTGCGCCTTGCCCGCGCCGAGGTCGATCGCGCCATTCTCACCTTCAAGACCGCGGCCGAAGAAGTCGCTCGCCTCGGTGGAGAAACCATCCCGCTCGACCTCACGGAAGGCAACGAGGGACGCTGGGGCCTGGTGCAACGCTTTCCCATCGGTCCCGTGCTGGCCATCACGCCATCCAACTTTCCGCTGAACCTGGTCGCACACAAAGTGGCGCCGGCATTGGCGGCGGGCTGCCCCATCATCCTCAAGCCCGCGCCGCAAACCCCCTTCACCGCCCTCGCCCTCGGCGAACTCGTCATCAAAGCAGGCTGGCCGCAGGAGGCCATTGCCGTCCTGCCGCTATCGAACGCCGATACCGCATGGCTCGCTGAAAAAGAAGACCGCATCAAGCTTGTCACCTTCACCGGCTCGGCGAAAGTGGGTTGGGATCTCAAGGTGCACTCCGGCCGCAAACGCGTGCTGCTCGAACTCGGCAACAACTCCGCGCTCATTATTCACAATGACTGGCCCGACCTCGACGACGCCGCATTGCGCACCGCGCACGCTGCCTTCGGACACGCCGGTCAGTCCTGTATCAGCGTCCAGCGCGTCTATGTTCAGCGCAGCATTTTCCAGACATTTTTATGGAAGCTCGTCGAAGTCACCGACAAGCTCGTCGTCGGCGACCCGGAAGACGAAGCAACAGAGGTCGGCCCGCTCATTCGCCCCGGTGAAGCCGATCGCGTCGAAGCATGGATCAAGGAAGCCATCGACGGCGGCGCCAAGCTCATTCAGGGCGGCGAACGCAAGGGCTCGGTCATCCAACCCACCATCCTCACCGCGACAAAACCCGGCATGAAGATCCGCGACGAAGAAGTCTTTGGACCGGTTGTGCTCGTTGAACCCTACGATGATTTCGAGGAAGCTCTTGCAGAGGTAAATCATTCGCGCTACGGCCTCCAGGCCGGGCTCCTCACCCGCGACGCCGGCCGCATCCTCACTGCTTTCCGCGAGCTCGAAGTCGGCAGCCTCATCGTCGGCGACACGCCCAGCTGGCGCCTCGACCCCATGCCGTACGGCGGCGTCAAGGACTCCGGCCTGGGACGCGAAGGCATCCGCTCCGCTATCGAGGAGATGACCGAACCGCGCATGCTGGTCATGGCCGGATTGCACTAACCGCTTCCCCACCGAAAGCAATCGGGGCATTGATCCCCGCCGCAAACCTGTCTGATTTAATAACTGTGAGTGGTGCGTACTTTATTTCATCTGACCAGCGAGGCCAGAGTGAGTAACCCAACCAAGGTCGTCAGAAGTCGCTTTGAGATTGAGCAAGACGGGCAAGTCAGCTACCTCGAATTTGAAACAGATGGACACGGCTGGATGACGATCTGGCACACTGAAGTCGCCAAGGGACTGCGGGGTCAGGGGATTGGGCTCGAGCTTGTGACGACAGCGTTTCACTACGCCAAAGAAAACTCATTGCGCGTCGATGTGATTTGTCCCCTCGCCAAACATGTGGTTGAATCGCACCCCGAGTTCAAGGCTCTTCTGGGCAAAAGTTAACCGCCGCTCAGAACGCCCTTTCACTCAAGAGTTTCAGTGAGTACATCAGCGATTTCGCCATCAGCTTGGAAATTGTTCGGTCACCTTGAGCGGTTTTCGGGACCAATCTGGTGAAACTTCCTGCGAACCGGCTCCTGGCCCGGAATGATCGAAGAATCCGCTGCAAACCAGAACCAGTCAGAAAAGCAGAAATGCCTGCTGGAATCGAACTAGCGAACCTCGCGCAGCAGGGAGACTCCTGCTAAAGACCCGCGGTCGCGCACGTCTACCGCAACAGGCATCCTCGGTGTCGCAAAGCGATACTGTCGGCCCGTTGCACTTCCAACCACAGTGATGGCGGTTGGCCCAGTGTATTCAAAGTAGGCTCTCCCCATAGGAAACCTGCTGCCCGAGCCGTGAGGAGCCGCGAGCTCATGCACAAATGCGCTAGACGCTTGCCGCTGTTGTGCTCTCTTCTGTCCGCAACATGACATCTGATTTCTCCTTGTCTTCGAATCTGTCTTCAAACCTGTTTTCGAACCTGTCTTCAACGTAAATTGCGGGCGCGTCACTGCTCTTCGGCGCCGTCACCCGCTCCAGCAAAATTGCTCCAGCCGAAAGCGCCGGCCACCAAAGCAGCCGCCCCAGCACGTCTTCCGGTGCAAGGTACGCAAGAGGAGCCGCCACCCACAAACTCAGGCAGTAGAAGCAGTCCAGCAACTTGCCCACGAATCCGCTTCCGGCCATCTTGCGCAATCGGACCAGAATATCCCCAGGCCCGTCTTCCGCCTGCAGCAGATGAGTGATACGCCAGACACAGAGGACACTCAACGTGAACCAATACACGCGCATTTTGTTTCTCCACGTTCCGCAGAGCCAATGTCAGCAGTCCGCCCGGAGCAAAGAGAGACCGCCGTCTGGTTGGGCGGCGGCCTCTCCTCGCGGAACTCAGCATCGAGCCTGAGCCCGGTTGCGAATTGTTTTCCCTACGGCGTAAGCAGCGCGAACCCAATGGTTGAAGAACAGTCGTATTGATACTGACGGGAGTACCCATTGGTGGCGCGCGCAGAGCAGTAAAGATTTACGGCAAACGCCCCCTGAGTGCAGGTCTCCAGCAGAGCGCTCGCCGTATTGGCAAAGTCAGCGGGAGATCCCAATGAACCCGCACTGACGTTCCCGCTGGTGCCTGCCACCGAGCCCAGGATCCCCAGTGAGACTCCAAGGTCCCAATCCAGGTAGTTGTTGGGGTGGAAGGCGACGTAGAAAATGTCGACCATGTCGCTTCCGTTGGTGTAATGCAGAATGCCGCACGGGTCGGTATCGGTGGAACTGATCGGCGTCTGCACTTTAGGCAGTTGCGCAACCGTGTGGTTGTTGTCGACCATGATCTGGAAAATCAGGTCGCCGTCTGCATTGATGTTGAACGCCGGTGCGTTCGTGTACGTCCCCAGCGGAATTGATTGATTGGGCAGCAGGTAAGCGAATGTTGCCGGACCGCCCAGGTTGTCGCTGACAACATGAAGGCCGCCGCTGTCAAACATCTCCACCCGTAACGTGCACATCCCGCTCTGGCCTGTCAGCAGGCTATTCCGGCAGTCGCTACCCGCACTCGGATCAGGAATCGCTCCCAGCGTACTGTCAAAGTTTGCATAGGGTAAGTCGATCCACACCGTATCCGAAGGAAGATGCTCGGGAATCGCGAACAAATCGCTGTTCGGACCAACCGTCTGCGTCACGAATGTTACCGGCGTATCCACAATGATGACCGTGGACGGCGCGATGTAAGTTGTCTTCTCTTTGCGGATCGTGAAGGGAGCCTTGATATGCGTGAAGTCCGGATCTCCGGGGAACTTGTAAGACCACCGGATATAACTGATACCCGGCGTCGGCAGGTCGGGATGTAACTGCGTTTTCACTTCCAGGTTCCCGCCCCAGGGAGTCTTCCCTGGTAACAGGCCCACGTCAGGTCCAACTCCATCCGTCAAACCTTTCACGTACCACAAATCTTCCCATCCGATATAGCGCGGCCACACGTAAAGGTAGTCGGGGCCAGGAACGATGGGAGGGCACGGGATCGCCGCCGGATCATCGATGGTGATATCCACTGAAGCTGAGCCGTCATAGTTGTAGTAGGTGCTGCAGGCAATCTGCGGATCGTAAATCTCCCGCTCCGTGCCGCCAATGTTTTGAATAACCTCGAAATAGAGGTCCGGATAGTCGGCGGGGCACCAGAAGCATATCTCGGCTGAGAAGGAGCCGTCGGACTGAATCAGGACTTCCGTCAGCTCTTGCCAGCAGAATGCCCAGTCCGGAATCAATTCACACCAGAGCCAGAACAGCAGCGCCTTGTTGAGCACCAGATACTGCTTCAGGCTGGCGCCATCCAAAACGCGCAGAGTCGCTGCGGCGTCAGACAACGAAGTGGCTTGCCGGAAATTACTGATCGCGTTGCTACTCACGGCTGCAGAACGATTCACCGCCTGGACAGACGATCTCGTCATACCGGCGCTCGCCTGGCTGCGACGCGCACTCGCGAGTCTGTTTGTGACACTCTGCGGGCCGGGGTCGCCGGGGTTGATGAGGTGCGGAACCTCCGCCGACGCCAGCCGAGCAACCAGGCTGTCTCGCAAGGTAATCAGATAGTTTGGCGCCAGAGTGTCCAGTGTGCATTCCAGATCCACCTGGAATATCTGAACCGTCCCTTGGCAAATCGTTGCGTACGCCGGACGAGCGCTGCCCGGATTCAGGAGCTTGCGAACGGTTCCGTGCACATTAATGCAGGTCGGGAAAATCCAGCACGGCCAAATCAGATGGTCGATTACGATCGGAAGGACCTCTCCATGAATGGCGGGAATGTAATCCTGAGTAATTGCCTTTGCTTTGTCCAGCTGTGCAGCCAGGTCCGCAGGCGCGGCCTTCTGACCTTTCAGGAAATCTGGTCCAACTCGGAATTGATACTTTGGGCCCGCCTCCACCGAGAACGCCAGCGGCTTGCCCTCCACAAGTTTGGAATCCAGAAAGCGACCGGTGCGATCGAAAACATACGCACGAGCTTGTGGAAGTTCCTGGCCCTTTTGTTGGCCCTGAAATTTGACGTTGACTGTAATCGACTTCGATTTCGCTTTATCGTTCCCGCTCGCCATCACATTCTCCTCTTCCGAAATAATTCCAGGACGGTTCGACACAATCCCTGGTATGGATGAACTCTTACAATCGGACCGCTTTCGTATGAATGGTGATCTTCAGGGAGCAATCGTTTCATCCAGAGCAGTACTGAGCGGATGGTCGGCTACTCGGATGTCGAGAAACGGGTTTCGAGGAAGTTGGACGGATTGGGACCGTCAAGTCTGCTTGGGTTCAGGATCTTCTCGATAGTTGTCACCAGCTCGATGTACTTTTCGACACCGCCGGTGGAGTTCCGAGCCAGCACTCCCCTGCCTGTCAGTCGCACATCATCACCTCAGCATGGTGGCACAATGCAACGGACACGGTGATTCCAGCAACCCGCCCAAAGCGGCTAGGATATCTGCATGGATCTTGGACTCAAAGACAAAGTCATCATCGTCACTGGCGGTGGAGCTGGCATTGGCGCTGGAATCACCCGTGCCTGCCTCGAAGAGGGTGCGCGCGTCGTCGTGCTCAGCCGGCTCTCGGAAAACGTGCAACACTTCATGGCCGAAGTCGAAGCTGCCAAACAGCCCTGCGTTCTCGTCGAAGCCCACCTGGACGACACTGCGCAATGTGAAAAGGCTATTGCAGAAATCGAGCAACGATTCGGTGCTATTGATGGTTTGGTTAATAACGCCGGCGTTAATGACGGCGTGGGACTTGAAAATGGAACCGTTGACCGGTTCATTGAGAGCCTGCGCAAGAACCTCTTTCATTACTATGCGTTGGCGCACTACGCCCTGCCGGCCCTCAAGCGATCGAAGGGCTCCATCGTCAACATCAGCTCTAAAGTTGCGCTCACGGGCCAAGGCAATACGTCAGGATACGCTGCCAGCAAAGGAGCGCAGCTTGCGCTTACCCGCGAATGGGCAGCCGAACTGCTTCCCCACGGTATCCGCGTGAATGCCGTCCTCCCCGCCGAGGTCATGACGCCCCTCTACAAACGCTGGCTCGAGACGCTCGGTGACCCCGAAGCGCGCCTCAAGCAGATCACCGACAAAATTCCCCTCGGCCGCCGCATGACCCTGTCGTCGGAAATCGCCGCTGCCACGGTCTTTCTCCTGTCGCCCACCCAGTCCGGGCACACAACAGGCCAGCATCTGATCGTTGACGGCGGCTATGTCCACCTCGACCGGGCCCTCACCTAGACGTTTTCCTGGCTTCGTTTCTGGGTTGCCGGGCCAGGTTTCTGGAGTAGTCTGGTCCGCTTCTTGGCAGGACGAG
>JANXQR010000238.1 GCA_025353435.1 Acidobacteriota bacterium
GGCATTCGCGACTGGAGCATTAACAGCATCAAGTTCACCGGCGACGAGCATGGCAACGTCAAGCAACTCCATGCACTTCGCGTCGGCCCGCCGCCCAAGTTCGAGCCAATCTCCGGCAGCGAGTTCACAATGGATGTCGATCTGGTCCTGCTTGCCATGGGCTTCCTTGGCCCGGTGCGCAGCGGCATGATCGAGCAGTTCGGCCTCGCCGTCGATGGCCGGGGCAACGTCGCCACCACAAATTACAAGACCTCGGTCGACGGAATCTTCGCCGCCGGCGACATGCGTCGTGGACAATCTCTCGTTGTATGGGCAATTGCGGAAGGCCGCCAGGCCGCAGCCGTCGTCGATCAATACCTGACTGCGAAGGCCGAACCCGTCGCTCAGCGTCACCGCATCACCGCTTAGGCTTTCTTCAGCACAAAAAGTGGCCTGTTGACGAATTCGCCAACAGGCCGCTTTTCTGTCCACCGTTCACTTGGCTTCTACCACCATTCCATCATCCGCCCGATTGAAACCTTGGCCGACGACTCAGGCTTTGGCGTCCTGAGCAACCACACCGGGCACTGCGCCAGTCTCACCAGTTTTTCGGCAATCGATCCGAACACCTGCGGATACCATCCCGACAATCCATGGGTCGCAAACACCAGCAGATCCGCCTCCTCGCGTTCCCCAACATCTAGGATCGTGGCGGCAACATCGGCACCGACTTCCACGATTGTTGTGCATGCAATCTTCTTCGCCTCGAGGGCGCCCTTCGACACCGCAAAGCGCTTATTTGCAGCATTCTTCTGCGCTTCTACCAGCGATTCCTGGCTAACAGTCTCAGGTAGCAGCGCATCCACAAACTCTGGAATCACGTGAAGCAGGACAAGTTGGGCACCGAACTTCGCGGCCAATTCTGTAGCCGCTTTCAGTGCATCGTGCGACGACGGGCTGAAATCCACGGGAACCAGAATCTTGGACGGAATTGCGCTCGCTTGGTCTTCGTGTGACATGAAATTCTCCTCTTCCGATCAAAGCAAATTGTTAAACCATTTTTC
This sequence comes from Acidobacteriota bacterium, assembly GCA_025353435.1. GTDB lineage: Bacteria > Acidobacteriota > Terriglobia > Terriglobales > Acidobacteriaceae > Telmatobacter. The sequence goes on from JANXQR010000238.1 coordinate 1,044, forward strand.
AAATCGCGATCATGGTATCAGGCATTCCTCACCTTCCAGAGTGACTCTCAACACAGCGCCACACGACGATGCCCCATCCAGTGATAATTTGGTGCAATGAGCTCTCCCACGGCTGACATTCTTGGTGAAATCGGCTTACCGCTTCCGATCCAGGAAATCTCCGCTCGAACCTGGGACACCATCATAGTTGGCGCCGGTCACAACGGTCTGGCCTGCGCTGCCTACCTCGCACGTGCCGGCCAGCGCGTCCTCGTCATCGAGAGCCGCCTGCGCATCGGTGGCGCCTGCACCATCGAGGAACCCTTTCCCGGCGTACGCATGTCGCCCTGCGCCTATCTCGCCGGCCTTCTTCATCCTGTTATCGTCGAAGAACTCGAGCTTCCCCGCCGCGGCTTCACCTGGACTCCCGCCGTCAATGGTCTCTTCGTACCCTTCCTCGATGGCTCAAGCATTCAACTCTGGGATGATGACGACCGCTGCGAAGAAGAAGTCCGCACCGCCTACCACCAGAGCGATCGGCAGAACGCGGGTGAGCGC
>JANXQR010000246.1 GCA_025353435.1 Acidobacteriota bacterium
CGCCTGCTGCGTCATCATCGAACTATCCGTTGCATGAAACCCGGACGATGGATTTTGGTGCAGATGATCGCAGACATCTGTCTCTTGAACACGGAGTCGGATAGAGGACCCAGCACATGAGCGAGGGCATGTCCATCACTGTAAACGGCAGGGCGGTGCGTGTTGCCGATGGCACCAGTGTGGCTGCTGCCATGATGATGACCAATGAACCGTGTCGATTCTCCGCGCATGGGGAACCGCGCACTCCCTTCTGCGGTATGGGCATCTGCATGGAATGCCGGGCAACAGTGAATGGCGTGCCGCAGAGGCTGACGTGCCAGTTGATTTGCACTCCGGATATGGAGGTTGTGACCGGATGATCGATCGCTTCGATCTGGTGGTGGTGGGAGCCGGTCCGGGAGGCATTGCGGCTGCGACTGTGGCCGCGGAAGCAGGAATGCGGGTTTGCCTTCTCGACAACAATGCTGCCCCCGGAGGGCAGATTTGGAGAGGGTTTCGTGCGGATACGGCAAGGCAATATCCACATGGAAGAGCATTTCTCTACTGGTTGACCCGACTGCGCAAAGCCAACTGCGTGGTGTGGCATTCAGCTCAGGTGATCGACCGTCCCCGGCCAGGCCTTTTGCGAATGGAGCGCAGCGGCGAAGGTTGCGATCTGGGGTTTGAGCAATTGATTTTGGCCACGGGTGCGCGAGAGCGATTTCTGCCTTTTCCTGGATGGACGCTTCCCGGCGTGATGGGTGCTGGCGGGCTGCAGGCCATGGTCAAGATGGGACTCGACCCTCGAAACAAGCTTGTGGTGGTGGCCGGCAGCGGACCTTTGCTATTGGCGGCGGCTGCCGGGCTTGCCAGTGCGGATGCCCGCATCGTTGGAATATATGAACAGGCACGCCTTGCGCAACTGGCCAGCTTTGGACTCAGGTTGCTCGGCCAACCCGCCAAGCTGATTGAAGGCGTGGGATACCGGCTCAAGACTGTGGGCGCTCCCTATCGCACCAGCTCATGGGTGACGCGAGCCGAGGGCCGGGGCCGAGTTGAATCGGTTACTGTGACCGACGGGCGAAATGAGTGGAAACAGCCTTGCGATTGGCTGGCGTGCGGATTTCATCTGATCGCCAACCTCGAGCTGCCTCGCCTGCTCGGCTGCCGCATCACACGAGGCTACGTTGAGGTCGACGCTCTTCAAAAGAGCACAGTTCCGGGTGTGGCCTGTGTAGGAGAACTCACCGGCATTGGTGGCCTGGAAAAGGCGGTTGTGGAAGGCCAGATTGCTGGATGGGCCGCAGCGGGCCACGAGGCCAAGGCACGCGCTCTCGCACCGCGGCTTAAGAAACTGCAACGATTCGCCTCGCACCTCGACCACGCTTTTGCACTGCGCTCTGAACTGCGCGCACTGGCTGAAGCGGAGACCACAGTTTGTCGCTGCGAAGATGTGTCGCACGCCGCGCTGAAAGAGTGCAGTTCCTGGCGCGAGGCGAAGCTGCACACTCGCTGCGGAATGGGGGCCTGCCAGGGGCGGGTCTGCGGCGCGGCGGCAGAGTTCCTGTTCGGCTGGGAGACTTCAAGTGTCCGCCCCCCGATTTTTCCATCGGCGGCTGCAACGCTGGCTGGCGAGGCGAATGCCAAACCGGCAATGCGCTGCTAATAACTGTGCCCCGTCCTCCCTGCACACAGCCAGAAGTGATCTATCTACGAACGGGCCGGATCTATTCTTTCGTGCAACTCCCGAAGAGAGCGATCCCTCTATGCAATGAATAATCATAGAGATAGGGAAGAATCCGGGGCCTGGAATCCGCCTCGACTTGCTGAAAAACTGAAGAGTTGAACGGAACGTCTCATCACAAATCGGCATGGATATTTAAAAATATCTTGCAATAAATACAATCGTGAATACATAATTCCATTCCAAGCGCGATACGAGATTGCGTTTTCCACGGGCGGGAAATCTGCCCAATCTGTGCTTCTCGTTTCCTGGCAATGGCACCGAATCGTGCGGCCGATAAACCGGGAAAAGTTTTCCTGGAAGTTGATTCAATTTCAACAAGCGAATGCAAGCTGTGAGGGAGAGAACATGATGGCAGGTAGACTATTCCGGATCTTGACCCTGTTTATGGCGCTGGTGACCCTCGCCGCTACAGCAGGAACCGCCTGGGCGCAGTCGGGCTCCCAGGGAACGATTTCGGTAACTGTGGTAGACGCTAGCGGAGGGGTCGTTCCTGATACGACGCTTAAACTGGTCGATCTGTCCACTAATGACGTCCGCAATGGCGTCACTCGCGAGAACGGCGGAAATGCATTCGTCAATCTCTCCGTCGGCATTTACAAGCTGACAGCTTCCCGCCCGGGTTACTCAACAACCGTGATCGAGCACGTAGATGTGCATGCCGCGCAGACCACGGACCTGACTGTGATGTTACAGGTGGGTTCTTCCGGTGAATCGGTCGTAGTGAACGCCAGCGCAACTCCCCTGATGGAATCCACTTCAAACGTCATCGGAACGGTCGTGGACTTGAAGCAGATTGAGGACCTGCCCATGGCCGGGCGTGATCTGACTTCATTTTCCAGACTCACTCCCGGGTATAGCGGGGCGGGCGGGACAGGCGAGTGGAACGGTCAGCCCCTCATTAGTCAGGGCACCAACATCGACGGCACGATCGGCCAGTCAAGCCGCATGAAGATTTTCGGCAACGCCGAGCCGGCGGTAATTCCGCGCGTTGAGGACATCGAAGAAATGTCGGTGCAAACCGACCAGTTGGACCTGGATCAGGGATTCGGCCAGGCACTCATGCAGTCCAACTTCGTCACCCGGCGCGGCACCAACAAATTCCATGGCAGGGTCTTTGAAAACTTCCATAACGACGGCCTCAACGCCAACACGTGGAGAAACGACGTAATCGGACGGCGCAAGACCAAGTCCATCTACAACGACTTTGGGGGATCGGTCGACGGCCACTTCCTCACAGACAAGCTGTTCTTTTTCGGCAGTTTCGCCACGCAGCGGGTGCCCGGCGGCTTCAATGCGTCTACTCCGAACGGCTTCCTGACCTCGGCCGCCCAAAGCGGCAACTTTACCTACACAGGCACGGACGGAAACACATACACCAAAAACGTACTCGATATAGCACACAATTATTCAGCCAGCTTACCCAACACAGTAAACTCAGTGGTCGCGACGCAACTGGCAGCGATCAATGCGTCGTTGAGCTCGGGTACGGTGTCCGCTCGTAGTGATCCGAACGTTTCCGATCTTTCCTGGAGCAACGCTAACTCAACTTCGATCTACTTTCCTTCGATTCGTGTCGATTTCAATGCGTCAGAGAAAGTGCGCATGAATCTCACCTGGAGCATGACGGAGAATTTGCAACCGGGGCAAAACGCAGCGCCCTATCCTGGACCGAAATTCAGTGACATGGTTGCGGGAAACAAGACCAAGAACTATACCGCCTCCTACGGGTTGAACTGGGAGGTTTCGCCGAGGCTGGTGAACCAGATTAGATTCGGCTTTCTCTATGACCTCTCCGCATTTGCCTACAACGCCAAGCCTCTCTATACCACCGAGCCAACGGTGAATTGGGCCCTGGGCAACTCGGGCCAGTCGTTTCAATTGCCGGTCACCTCGTACTACCCGGCTTTCGATTTAACCGATTCCGTTACTTTGCAGAAGGGCAGTCATACGCTCAAAGCCGGATTCACTGGGTATCGTGAGCAGGACCATTACTGGAACCCGCCTTCGGGCTTTCCCAATTACAACCTTGGCCTGGCCTCCGGAGATCCAGCCATCAATGCTTTTACTAACAGCAGCACCGGCACACTACCGAACGCCAGCAGCGACTCGTTCACTGAGGCGCAGAATCTGTATGCGACGCTGACGGGCCGCATCTCGGGGGTGGGAGGCTCATACGCATATAGCGCCTCTTCCGGCGGCTACAAGCAGGCTATCGGGTCCTATGCTCTGGACGAGGTCTCGCTGGCTTGGGGCTTATTTGCGCAGGATTCCTGGAAGCTGTCGCCGACGTTGACGCTCAACTACGGGCTGCGCTGGGATTTTATTGGTGAGAGCTACGACAAGAGCGGCCTTTATCACTCTGCTGACCCAAGCTCCGTCTTCGGTCCTACAGCTCAGGCAGACCTGTTCAAGCCAGGAACACTGAGAGGAAACGCCAATCCGACGCTGGTGGCGCGACCACACGCCTATGCTCCGTACAGGGTCACTCCTCAGCCTGCCTTGGGCTTGGCCTGGAATCCGAAGGGCACGCAGGGAATGTTCGGAAAGCTGGCAGGGAACGGCATGATGGTAATCCGCGCCGGATACAGCCTGCGCCGGTTCACAGAACCCTATCAGTACTATTGGAACAATGTTTCCGATCAGGGGTCATTCTTCTATCAATCCTTCTCCTTGAACCCGAACAATACGGGGACCACCGGCACCTTTTCTCCGGGCTCTTTGGCATTGGGCGACAGTCTGCCAGCGTACCAATTTGCGCCGGCAACTTACCAGAAGTCGGTACCGGAGTCGGACTTTACCTTCCTCGGCAATTGTCCGGGCTGTGGCCCGCCCGGAGTCACCGGGATCGACCCGCACATCCAGCAGCCATACACCCAGTCCTGGAATCTCGGTATTCAACGGCAATTCGGTTCCCGAGCCCTGGAAATTCGTTATGCGGGCAATCGCACCATTCACCAGTGGGTCAACCACAATACAAATGAGGTGAACGTCTTCGAGAACGGATTCCTTGACGAGTTCAAGAAAGCCCAAGCCAACCTGGCAGCCTATAAGGCGGCCAATCCCAACTGTGACCAGAACAGTAACTGCAGCTTCGCCAACAACGGCTTGGCCGGCCAAACGGCGCTGCCCATATTCGATGCGGCTTTTGCGGATGAGGCATCGGGCGGCTCAGATATCCCCATGGTCGACTACGCCAACAGCGGGTTTCTCAATGACCTTTCTTCGGGGCAGGTGGGTGCGATCGCGAATTCCCTGGCAGGGGTGAGCGGAACCACAAGCTACTTCTGCAACCTGGTCGGTTCCAGCTTTGCACCTTGCGTCAACAACGCCGGTTACACTGGCGGCGCCGGAAATTATCCCATCAACTTCTTCCAGGCCAATCCATTTGCCGCAGGGGTCCAAACGCAGTATATGGTCGCGGCTGGCTACTCCAACTATCACTCGTTGCAGGTCGATTTAAGACAACAGCAGTGGGCTGGTCTGCAATTTGACGGCAACTATACCTTCAGCCACACCCTTGGCTTCCAGGTCAACACCAATGGCCCAGGTTTTTGCACTCCCTACAATGGCTGGTGTGCTTGGCCGGGCACCGTCACATTGCGAAACCTGCGCCGTTCCTATGGACCGGCCCAGTTTGACTTGCGCCATGTGTTCCACCTGAGCGGAACCTACGACCTTCCATTCGGCAAAGGCAAGAAGTTCCTCGATAGTAATAGCCTCGCCAGCCGCATGTTAGGCAGCTGGACGGTGGGCACAATCGCTACCTTCCAAACAGGGACGCCACAACAGCTCATCGGCGGTAATTTGACCTACAACGACTATGGCGACGGCGGCGTCCGGCTCAACAACGTCACCATTGGTGAGTTGCAGAAGGCCGTCGGTGTGCATCGCGTTCCCGGTAAGACTTACGCGCTGCTGATCGATCCGAAGTACCTGGCAAGCCCCACCGGCGGTGCCGGCGCCAACCTCAACTACATCGCTCCCAATACCACTCCCGGTACGATTGGCGACGTGGTCTACCTGCATGGCCCTCATGCCTTCTACAACGATGTTTCGCTCTCCAAGGCCTTCCCTATCTTTGAGAGTGTTCGCTTCAAACTCCAGGCGGAGGCTACGAACGTCTGGAATCACCCAATTTTTGGCAGCACATCAGGCTCGTTTGGCAACTCGTATGCACTGGGAAGCGTGCAGGACAGCGGCTTCGCACAGAGCGGTGTCACCAACAATCCCCGCGTGATCGAATTCCGCGCCAATATCGACTTTTAGGCCAGGATTTCGAAAGCAGGAACCCGCTGCCGCGTTCGAGAACATCAATGAACGCGGCAGCTTTTTTGAGAAAGGCGCCAAGCCGTATTTCCGACAAAAGAGTTCGAATGCCGTTAGCGGGTATGATTGGTACAAGAACTGACGCTTGGATGTCATCGGGGCAAACCGTGTGCAAATCCAAGGTGCTGTCAACTGAAAGTGAAGGCAAATGGCACCTTCAACAACAAGAGCCACCAAGGGATTGAAAAAGCGCTCGACCCGGGCTGAGCATGGAACCAGCGTAGGCACTGCGTTTCAGCGCATCCGCGATCTGATTGTTCATGCCAAACTGGCGCCCGGGACCTGGATCGTGGAAGGTGATTTGTGCGAACACCTCAACATGAGCCGAACGCCCGTGCGTGGCGCGCTCTACCTGTTGCAGCGCGAAGGCTATGTTATTGAGAATCGCAATAGCAGCAAATCACGCATGATCGTCGCGCCGCTGACCAAAGAAGATGCCAGCGAGCTGTATCCCATCATCGGGCGCCTTGAGGGGCTGTCAGGCCGCCGCGCTGCGGTGCTGCCAAATTCCGAGCGCGAGCAGTTGGCCGCGAAACTGAAAGCGGTCAACCGCAAACTGGACAAGATTGCGCGTGACCGTGGATTCAACGGCCCCGATATCTTCGAACTGGATCATGAGTTCCACCGCCTGCTGCTAGCCGCCGGCTCTGGACCGCGTCTCACCACGCTGCACCGCGCCATCGAGCCACAGACCGAGCGCTATTGGAGGCTCTATGCGAGTTCGATCATCAATGAGTTGCATGTTTCGGTGAGCGAGCACGAAGAGGTTATCGCAGCTCTATTGGAAGGGAGCCCGGATCGGCTGGAAAGGGCACTCTTCACGAATTGGGAGAACGGCTGCACGCGACTCGGGAAGGTGATCGAGATTTTTGGTGAACGCGGCAGTTGGTAGTGATGGACCGCAGCCACGGGAAAAGCCAGTTGAACCAAACGGAGGCCTCAGATGAGG
>JANXQR010000277.1 GCA_025353435.1 Acidobacteriota bacterium
TTCCAGAACGCGGCGACCAATGCGCGAACCAGGAGAAGCTGCAGCAATCCCATGCGCATGTGAGGCGGCATTTCGAAGGCGCGCAATTCGAGGAGGCCGAGTTGCAGCCCCTGGCCCTCCGGTGGAAAAAGCTTATCAACACAGAACTCGGCACGATGCGTGTTGCCGCTGACGTCCGCAAGCAAATTGCGAAACAGGCCATCGACGATCCATGGAGGGACGTCGCCGGACGGAAGATTTTGAAATGCGAGTTCGAGCTCGTAGAGGGTGTCGCTGCGAGCTTCATCCACGCGCGGATATTGGCTGGTGGGACCGACGTAGGTTCCGGAAAAGAGGAAAGAGAGCGACGGATGATTCTGCCAGAACGCCAGCATGCTGCGCAGCAAGTCGGGGCGGCGGAGGAGGGGGCTATCCATGACAGAGGCGCCGCCAATCACGATGTGACTGCCGCCGCCCGTGGCCTTCTGCACACCGTTGTAGTCAAATTTTTCGGCGGTCAAGCGATTCCGGCGCGCTTCTTCGTCGAGGATAGTGTTGATCTCTTCGAGCTGGTCCCAGTTGCTCGCTGGGGGGAGATTGATTTCGAGAACACCTGGATCAGGGGTGACGCTGAATGAGCGCAGGCGCGGATCGTGAGCCGGCGCGTAGCCCTCTACCAACACCGGCATCATTAGGAAGCGGCACGTGTCTTCGACGGCATTGACGAGGTCGAGATAGTCAGCGAGCACTGATGAATAGGGCAGAAAGATGTGCATGCGTCCGTGCCGGGCCTCGACACAGAGCGATGGCCTGATCAGTTCGGGCGCCGCTTCTGAATCGCGCAAAACCGCGGGTAATGGATCGGCTTCGGGATCGATGGCAAATAAGTCCGTGCGTCGCGACAGATTTGGTTGAAGCTTGGCGCGCTCTTCAAAAGGCGCGGCATCCATTTCATACACAAGCTCGTCGGGTGCTACCCACGGCATGATCTCCGTGGGCAAGCGATAGCCGATGGGCGAATCGCCAAACGAAAGGATCAGCCGTTCCGGACGCGCGAACCACAATTGACTCGACCAGCGAAGGTTGCCTTCAGGCTGGCGGCGACGAAGGGGAAGCATGTATCCCGCGGGCTCAGCCGATTCGCTCTCCGCGTTGTGAACAGGGAGAATGTTTTCCGCACTCACTTGAAGCCGGCGCGTGAGAGCCTGCATGAATCGCAAAGCATCAGAAGCCTTGAAGCCGTAGTCCTGATCTTCGCGCGCAATGAGACGGACATCCTCCCACACAGGGACAGCGTCTGCGCGCCAGAAACAACTGAGCGCCCAACGCGGCAACGGCTCGCCGGGGTACCACTTCCCTTGCCCGTAGTGAAGCAGCGCACCGGGCGCGATCCTCTTGGCTATTGCATTGATGAGTGCGATGCCGCGTGTCCGTTTTGCAGCGCCGAGAGCTTCAACATTCCACTGCGGGCTCTCCGGCTCATCGATGCCGATGTAAGTGGGCTCGCCACCCATCGTGAGGCGCACATCCTGCGTTTTCAATTCGCGATCAACGGCGTGCGCCACTTGTCGAACGCGCTGCCACTCGTCTTCCGCGAAGGGGACCGACGGCCGACGGCCGTTCTGCAAACGACGAACGGTTAGGGAAAAGCTGAACTCCGTGCTGGGCAACTCCGCTGTGCCGGCAATGGGCGCGGCCTGCGCTGCGGTGGGCGTGCACACCAGGGGGATGTGGCCTTCACCGGCGAGCAGACCCGATGTGGGATCGAGGCCAATCCAGCCGGCCCCGGGCAAATAGACTTCAGTCCACGCGTGCAAATCTGCAGTGTCGCCCTTCACTGCTCCCTGAATTGCTGCAGTAGAACCGTCGTTGGTTTCAAGCTGAATGAGATAGCCGGAAACGAATCGCGCTGCGATGCCGAGATTGCGCAGGGACTCGACGAGCAGCCATGCGGAGTCGCGACATGATCCTGAGCGCTTCTGCAGAGTCTCCTCACTGGTCTGCACTCCCGGATCCATTCGAGTGACATAGGCAATCTCGTCGCGGACCCTATGATTCAGCCGTAACAGAAAATCGATGGTGCCTGATTTCTGACCTTTCAGCGGGGCGAGAAACTGCTGCAGGCGAGGACCAGGCCGATCGACTGCGAGAAACGGTTCGAGGTCCCGGGCCAGCGCCGGCCCGTACATAAATGGATAATCCGCGACCCCCGGCTCCAGGAAAAAGTCGAAGGGATTGATGGGAGAAAGATCCGCGACAAGATTGACGTCAACCACAAATTCGTCGGTCTTCTCAGTAAAAAGAAACCGTGCAAGGCGATTGGAGTGCGGGTCCATTTGCCAGTTGAGCAGATAGGTTGAGGGAGTCACTTCAAGCGAGTAACTCAGGATGGGGACGCGGCAGTGTGGCGCGGGGCGCAGCTGAATCACTTGGGGGCCGAGGAATATCGGCTTCTCGTATCGATAAACTGTCCGGTGATTCAGTGCAATTTGTATGCCCATCCGCCCTCATGCAGCCCACGTTGAGTTTTAGTGGAGCGCCAACGTGCCGGCGCCGGGGCCCGCGTCCCGCCGAATGACTCGTGGAAGGTGGGGTATAAGAACAAGTTAGCATAAGCGTCGCTTCCGGGAGGTGCGGTTGGGCAATGGATTGAGTAGAAGAGTGCGGGTGACATGGAGGTGCTTGAGGGGCGAAGATCCGGCGAAAATAGTACCTCAAAACTGGAATCTATATGAACCAGACAGATCGTTGAGGTCAGACAGGGAGACCGAAGAACATGAGGCGAGGATAGGTCGCTCGGTCGATGTAAAGTTCTGCACAAATCGGATGATAATGCGCCACTCACTAACAAGTGGCGGCGCATTTTTTGTTCGACGATGTTATCTCGACTTACTCGGAGCGAAGGGCATCCACCGGGTTGACGGCGGCGGTCCGGCGCGAGGGGAGATAGCTGGCGAGCGTGGCGGCGCCGCAGAGAGCGACACAGGCGCAAAGGTAAGTAAGCGGATCGAGCGAGCTGGTTTGAAACAGTAAGGAGCGCAACAGCCGTGTAGCCGCCAGAGCTAACAACAGTCCGCAGGCTACGCCGCTGCCGGCAAGCAGAAGCCCCTGGCGGACGAACATGCCTACGATGTCGTTGCTCTGCGCGCCAAGCGCGATGCGGATGCCGATCTCCCGTGTGCGCTGCGAGGCAGAGTAGGCGATGACGCCGTAGAGGCCCACTAATCCAAGTAACAGAGCGATGGATGCGGCGAGGCCAAGCATTACCAATGTGAAAGAGGTCCGGGATATGGAGCGCCCATAAAGGAACTGTTCGGTTCGCACGTCGGTAAGAGGCAGGTTTGCATCGACGGCCCACACCGCCCTGCGCACGTCTTCAACAAGGCTGGCGGAACCGGCTCGCGGTGTGCGGATTGCAAACACAGCCCACCGGCGAACGCTTTCGTCGTCACTTTCAAAATGACTCATCAAGATGGGCCACCATGCGATCTTGGGCGCGTCCTTGTCGAGCCCGTCATCATGCACATCGCTGGTTACGCCAATGACTTCGCGCCATTCGTCCTTGGTGCTCACTCGGACATGCTTGCCAAGCGCACTTGCCGCGCTTCCCCAATTCTCCCGCGCGAAGTTGTCCGACACCATCGCCACCGGACGCCGCTGATAGGTCTCCGACCATGTAAATTCGCGCCCGGCAATCAACGGAATCCCCATGGTATTGAAGAATCCAGGCGCAACGAACTTGAATCTGCGGATTGGGGGCATGGCTCCTGCGGCGTAGTTCTTGTCCTGCGCGTAGACGGGGTCACCCCACTCGCCGCCGTCCAAGGGCACGGAATTTGCGAACGACGCCGCAGACACGCCGGGAATCGCCGCAAGATTTTTTGCAATCGCCTCCTGCATGCGCGTTACGGCTTCAGCCTTGGGAATCTCGGCCTCAGGAATGCTTACGTGGAATGTTTGGATTGGCGCCGCCGAATCAAATCCGGGATTCACGTGAGTGAGCGCCCAGAACGTGCGGATCATGAGCCCCGAGCAGATGAGCAACACAAACGCAAGGCTCACCTGAATCACCACCAGAACGTTGCGGGTGCGATGGCGATCGCGCCCCTGGCTCATTGAGCGGCCGCCCTCGCGCATTCCAGCGCTGATACGCGAACCCGCGTAGCGCAGGGCTGGGATGGAGCCGAACAGCACGCTGCACAAAAGCGACACGGCCACAGTGAATGCGAGCACGGACGCGTCGACCGAGGCGTATTCGAGGCGCGGAATCCCGGGCGGGCTGAACGCAACGACGGCGCGGACGCCCCAGATGGCGAGAAGGAGGCCAAGCGCTCCGCCGAGTGTGGCAAGAAGCGCGCTTTCCGTGAGGAGTTGGCGGACGAT
>JANXQR010000291.1 GCA_025353435.1 Acidobacteriota bacterium
TCTGAGTTTCAGCCCCTTCGTGACCTCTCCGAGCTTTACCAGCCCAATAGCCCCATCGACCTCCTCCACCACGTACCAAAGCAGCTGCAACAAAATTTTCCCGACGACAAGGCCGCTCCCACAAATCAGACTCAAAATGCCTCAAGCGAAGATCCCTACCAGGAGTTCGACACCACTCCCCTCGTTCCTGCCAATTCCCAAGACTCCCGTAATGCACAGAACGAAGCGACGAAGAACCGTACCCAGGCAGCCCAATACAACGCAACCTCTCGCGCCAGTCAGTCGGCCCTCGCGGATCAGGAAGACAACACTACTGAGTCCCTCAACCCGCCGCGCACCCGCCGCACCATTGTCCGACTCAATAGCGCCGAAATCGACTGGAGCTACGCCGTTATCGAACGCATCGACCCCACAACCCTTAAAATGCAACTGCTCCCGTTTGACCTGGGCAAGCTCGTCAATGAACACGATTCTTCCCAGGATCTCGCCCTTCAGCCCGGCGACGTTGTTTCCGTCTTCTCGCAGAACGACATTCACGTTCCCATCGCCGAGCAAACGACCCTCATTCGCCTCGAAGGCGAATTCGTCCACTCCGGAACCTATTCGGCCATTCCCGGTGAAACCCTTCGCGCCCTCGTAGCCCGCGCCGGCGGCTTCACCCCCAACGCCTACTTGTACGGCTCGGTCTTTACGCGCGAATCCACGCGCAATCTTCAGCAGCGCCGAATCGACGAATCCATTCACACCATGACCCTCGAAATGGAGCGCAGTAACCTCGCTCTCGCCGCTAATCCCGTCTCCGGTTCCTCGAATCTTGCCGGCACCACTGCGGCCCAGGCCAGCGAGCGCGCACTAATCGCCCAGATGCAGCAGATCCGCGCCACGGGCCGTGTCGTCTTTCAATTCAGTCCCGACTCCGCCGGCCTTGATGGCATCCCCGACCTCAAACTCGAAAACGGCGACACCTTCCTCATTCCTTCTGTCCCTTCGACCATCAACGTCCTTGGCGCTGTCTTCAACCAGAACTCCTTCCTCTACCATCCCGGAGGTGAAGTCGGATCCTACCTGAATCTCGCCGGTGGCCCCACCGCCAACGCCGACAGAGGACGCGCGTTCGTCATCCGAGGCAATGGCTCTGTGATCAGCCATACAGTCGTCAAGAGCGTTTGGGGCAACGAGTTCTATCACCTCAAACTCTATCCGGGCGATACCATCATCGTTCCCGAAAAGATCGTCAAGCCGTCTGCGCTCCGCGGCATCCTCGACTGGACACAGATCTTCTCCCAACTTGCCTTCGGCGCCGCCGCCATCAACGTCCTCAGATAAGGATTTGATCTGAATCTCAGCACAACATCAATCCGCATCGGAGCAGCGACTTGATCTTTGTCCGACAGTACTTGTATTCCGCTTGGCTCTCGGCCGCCATCCTTGCGATCCTAAGCATCAGCTGCTTTCCGGCTTCCTTCGCAGAAACGCAATCCCAGCAATTGGGAATTTTCGACAGCCACAGCGACATCGGCGTCGTTCTCCATCCCGGCTCCGCGGATTACGAAGCAGCCTCCGCGACCTACACCCTCACCGCCAGCGGCGCTAACATGTGGTTCGCTGAAGACGACTTCCACTTCGTATGGAAGAAAGTCTCCGGGGACGTCTTCCTTTCCGCAGACATCGCGTTCTCATCCGACACCGGCAACGAGCATCGCAAAGCCGTGCTCATGATCCGCCAATCCCTTGACGCCGGCTCACCCGCAGTCGACGTCGCACGCCACGGCAACGGTCTCACCTCCATGCAGTTCCGCCTCACTCCCGGCGGAGCCGACCACGAAGTCGAGTTCAACACAGTGGCTCCTCAGCGCGTACGCCTCGAAAAACGCGGCGACTATTTCTACGCATTCGCCACCGGCCCAAAATCAGACCAAGACGGCAAACTCCAACCCACTGGAGCCTCAATCAAGCTAGCCCTCACCGGCGATTTCTACATCGGCATCGGCGTCTGCGCCCACGACAAGGACGCCACCACCACCGCCGTCTTTCACAATGTCAAGCTCGCGTCACTCTCAGCAAGCGCCGCCAAACCCATCCTCTGGAGCACCCTCGAGACCGTTCCCATCGCCTCCACTGACCGCCGCGTCGTCTACGCAGCACAACAGCACTTCGAGGCACCAAACTGGTCTCGAGACGGATCGTTCTTCCTCTTTAATCAGGACGGCGGCATCTGGAAACTCCCCGCGCCCGCTGGCGCCTACCCAGATGGCACCACCGCCATACCCGCCCGCATCAACACGGGCTCTCAAGTCAAATGCAACAACGACCACGGCCTCTCACCCGACGGCCTCACGCTCGCCATCAGCGACTCCACCACCTTAGGAAAATCCCTCGTCTACACCGTCCCACTCGCCGGAGGAACCCCGAAACAAATCACATCGACCGCACCATCCTATTGGCACGGTTGGTCACCAGATGGCCAGACAATCGCCTTCACAGGCCAGCGCACCGTCGACGGCAAACTCGACTTCGACATTTACTCGATTTCTGTGAATGGCGGCGAAGAGCATCGCCTCACCACCGCGCCCGGCCTCGACGACGGCCCCGAATTCTCTCCCGACGGCCAGTGGATCTACTTCAACTCCGAACGCACCGGCCATATGCAGATCTGGCGAATGCACCCCGACGGAACTCAACAGGAACATTTCATCTCGAGCGAAACCAACGACTGGTTCCCTCACATCTCCCCCGACGGCAAATCGATGGTCTACATCAGCTTCGAAGCCGGAGTCACCGGCCATCCGCCCGACAAGGACGTCCAGCTGCAGGTCCTGTCCCTCGCCGACAAGAAGACGAAAGTCCTCGCCGCCCTCTACGGCGGACAGGGCACCATCAACGTCCCCAGTTGGTCCCCCGACAGCACCAAGGTCGCCTTCGTCAGCTACGAATACTTGCTTGTCGAACCTCGCGACTAAGTTTGTGTCCGCTTGCCACCGCACAAATGTTGGGGTGCCCCAGGTTCGGTGCGTCTTTGTTTTTGCGCCTAGCCTGGGATACCTCGACCCTCAACCTTCTTGCCCTCATTCCGTCACAAATCTTCCGTGCCCCGCCTTTGCGATTTCCTTCTATCGCAAGGGCGGGATACCATGACCCTCAACCTTCCTGCCGCAACCCCGCTGGCCACTTCTATTTCGCGCTCCGCTACTTCACATCAATCGTCGAAGTCTCGACATTCCACCCGCGCACCCCAATAGCCGCTTTCGCACTTCCCGGCGGAAACATCACCGTCACCATCCGCTCTTCCCCCGGCAACAACGAAACATAATTCTCGCTGTAATAAGCCGGCAGAATCCGCTCGCCCAGCGTCGTATCCTTAAGCGTCAGCTTCACCATCAATGCCGGCACCGCTCCTGAATTCTTGATCCGCACCGCAGCCTTCAGCTCCTCACCATCAGCACTCACCGCAGCCGAAGTCGTAAGCTCCGCCTTCCCCATCTCCCCCATCTCGCGCATTGACGCATCATCCTTAGCCCACCAATAGAAGTTGTCACTTACCGGAGCGCCCGACGCATCGCTCACATCCAGCTTCACCAGCACTGCGTGACCACCCGCCACTGTTTCAAGCTCAAGCCTGCCAACCGGCGTTCGTGCATCGGCCGAGGCCTGCACCCCCTTCGCCTGATCCGACAGCACCTTACCATCCAGCCCCATCACGCGCATTCGCACCTTGAACGCCTGCGCCCCGGAGCGAGAGTCGCCCAGGTTGATAAGGTCCACCGATCCGTCTTCCAGGTTCAACTGCGCATGCACCGGCTCACATGCCTTCTGCGTTCCATAGAAACTCGACTGCGTATCGTAGTCGTGCCCCAGAAAATTCCACTCCATGCTCGGCCACGCCGGCTGCGTCATCCAGATCATGCGCGCCGAATTCGGCTCCCACAAATGCGCTGCGAATCCCTCGAAGATCGCGCGATGCGCCGCGTAATCGATCATCTGCGCCTTGCGTTCAAAATCCTCCAAACTCGACGGCTCGCCAAACTCCCGCGCCATCGTATCCATGAACGGCTTCACCGCGCCGTTCCCCTGTACATGCCAGTCGTGATACGCCCAGGTGTCGCTTACCGGCCACCGGTCGGCCTCCGGAATAAACGCCTTCATCCCCTCCAAAGTCGGCACGCTCGGAATCCCCAGCTCCACGCTGAACCCGCGATTGATGCGGTAATACGTTTCCAGCGTCTGCAGTTGATACGGCCCCGAGCCCCGCAGATTCACCGCATTCGAGCTGCCGGTGTAATACCGCGTATGATCCAGCGTCCGCACCAGCGTCGCCAGTCCTTCGTTGATAATTGGCTGCGGCACGCCCTCATTCCGCCCACACCACACGGTGATCGAAGCATGATGCCGATAGCGCAGAATCGAGTCTCGCGCGTTCTTCAAAAACAGCTCCGGATCCTGCGCCTCCAGGTTGTAGCCCTGCGTCGACTCCCAAAAATCGTTCCACACCATCAGCCCATATTTATCGGCGAGCGCGTAGAAACTCTCCTCCGTGTTCTGCCCCATCCAGTTGCGAATCATGTTTACGTGCGCATCGCGATGCAGCCTGAAATACGGCTCGAGATGCTCCACGCTCACGCGCTTGCGGCTGTCATCCATGCCCCAGTTGCCGCCGCGCGCCGCAATCCGCACGCCGTTCACCTTGATCACCATATCGGTGCCCGGCCATCCGCCATCAACCGGCTTGATGGACGCCGACCCCTCCGCCTCACTCATCAGCGAATGCACCCACGCATGCCGCATATAATCCGGCAGCTTCTGTCCCGCCGGCATCAAATTCGGCGTAGAGTCATCAATCTCCCGAATTCCCCCATGCATCTCGTTAATCAGCGCCTGCGCCGTATCATGTGTCCGGCTCGGCAGCACTTCCACGAGCCGCAAATGCCCGCCCTCATCAAACAACGACAGCTCATAACTAATCTCGCGCATGCCAAAATCAATCTGCTTCGATGAACTCACCGCGCTGCCCACCGCAAAGCTCACCTTCAACGCATGAAGAGCGGGCTCGCCATATCCATTCGGCCACCATAGCTTAGGGGAATTCACCTTCAATTGCGAAAATTCCGACGGCTTCAGCCGCACCACCGTCTCACCCGGCAACGCCCGCACATGCTTCGTTACCTTTACATCGTCGAAGCTCGCCGTCACCGTGCCGTCAAACGCCGCCTTCCCTGCATTCTCCAGCGGCACTTCTATCTCAATATCAGCTTCGCTGCCCTCCGCATTCGGCAGCGTCGTCACCACATTCAGATCGCCCACCTCCACCGCGCCCGTCGCCGTCAGCGTCACATCCTGCCAGATCCCGGTGTTGCGATCGCGAATCGAAGGAATCCAGTCCCATCCTTCAGTCGCAGAAAACGTGGGCCCATCCAGCACCTGCACGCCACCGTTCTCGCCCGGCCCGGCCTTGATCGACTCCTCCTCCGCCAAACCAGGATGTGGCGGCGGACTCACCCGCACCGCCAGCGCATTCATCCCCCCGCGCGCCACCTGCGCCGTTACATCGAAATTTCCGCGCAAAAACGCGCCCGTAAAATCCCCCAGCCGCTTGCCGTTCAGCCACACTTCCGCCGCGTAGTTCACCCCCCCAAACGTCAGTGTCAACCGCTGCCCCGCTGTTATCGCCGGCGTCTTGAACTCCACCCGATACCAATAGTCCTGCCGCGCCAGCGTCTCCGGAATCGCCAGATTATTCAACCCATAATCTGGATCGGGATACACTCCGCGATCGATCATCGTCGTCAGCACCGTTCCCGGCACCGTCGCCGCCATCCAGTCCTTCGCCGCAAATCCCGCATTCGCAATCTCCGCACCGCCAGCCTTAACATTCGACGCCGCCGCCAGCTTCCATCCGCCCGTAATTGTCCAAGGATTTTTCCCTGCCAACACGGTCGTCAAATCTGCCGTACTCAGCACCTTCGCAACCGGTTTTTGAATCCCGCCCTTCCCCCGCGGCAGCGTCCCAGGATCCTGCGGCTCCGTCTGTCCCGCCATCCCGCGCGTCTGCACCGGCCAGTGCGCCGACGCCTCGTAATACTGCGCCAAATCAAAATCCGGCGCATTCGCCGCCATCGTCGTGACCTGCGCCGCCGTCAGCGCCTGGTCATAAATCTTCAGTCCCGCAATCTTCCCACCGAAATGGCGCCCGCCCGCAGGCGCCATCATTAGCCGAGCCGCCACCCCATCCTGCGAATAAGGCATCGAGCCAATCTCGCGCCCGTCGCCATAAAGCGTCACCGTGCTCCCGTCCCCCGTCGCCACCGCGAAATGCCAGCCGCCCGTCACAACCGCATCAGCCGCCACCGAGTGATCCTGCCCCTTGCCCATCCACAGCCCCAGACGTCCGTCCACCAGTGCCACAAATCGGGCATCCTTCGCATCCGGATCGCCAATCCCCGCTAGCAGCGTCAAGCCATTTGTCTTCACCGGCTCGCTCGCCTCAAACCAGAACGCCAGCGTCCACTGCCCCTTGCCCTCAATCACTTCGCTCGGCAACGGCACGGCGCTCGGCTTTGTTCTCGGCCACTCCGCCGCCTGCGGCTCCGTCAACCCCGGCCCGTCCGCCAGAAACACCACGTTCCAAGGTCCATAAACCTCAGCAGGAATCTCCTGTGCGCCCGCACCCTGCGCCCCCATCAGCGCAAACATCAGCAAGCCCACCAGCGCCATCCACGACAAACCGCTCCTACCAAATTTCAAAGCACTGCAATAATCAGAAGACTTGATCATCTCGAATCACATCCTGCAAAACGAATTAGACTGCGAACTTCAGCCCATCAATTCTGCCATGCACCCCCGCCACTCCCCTGTGACTCGACAAAGCTCCGTGCCCCATCTTTGCGCCTTTTTCCTGGCGCAAGAGTGGGATACCCCGACTGTCGGTTCTCCTCAGGCCCAACCCACAAATCCAAACCCCATACAATATCTCCGTCCCTCATCCGTCTTCAGCATCAGGTAGAAAGCCATGAGCGTGACTTCGACATTCGAGCCATTGATCGACACAATGACTGATCAGGACCGCCAAATCGCCGAAGTCGTCGCCTCCCAGCAATCTCGCCTCGCCAACTTCATCCGCAAGCGCGTGCCCAACCCGGCCGACGCTGAAGACCTCCTCCAGGAAGTCCTCTACGAGCTCGTCCAGGCCCACCGCCTGCTCATG
>JANXQR010000299.1 GCA_025353435.1 Acidobacteriota bacterium
CTGGTAGGCGGCGCGCTTACCGGGCTGCTCATCCTCTACTCTGCGCGCGGTATCGTCGAACTGCGTCAGACATCGCAGTCGCCCCTGGCTCGCGATGGAGTCCTGCTTCTTGCCTGCAGCGTGCTCTTCTATTGCAATGCCACTTTCCTTCGCCGCAGATGGCAGAGCCACTTCGCAGGCATGGATCATGGCTTGGCAGTCTTGCAAAGCTATCTCGGCGTGGTCACCGCGTTTCTAGGCTTATGGGCCTTGTTCACTGGTGACTGGACCGCGATTGCATGGGCCGCGCTGATGCTCGCTGTCGCTTGGGGCAAGCGTTCCCTCAACGACGATCACCTGATGCTGCAGGGAGGCGCACTCGCCGCATCTGTGCTGATCGCAGCCTACACGCTCAATTTCCATTTGTCTGATTCGTATCCGACCCACGTCGTCGCTCGTCTCATCACACTGCCTGTTCTCGCGTTCGCGTTTTATTTCATGGCGTGGATCCTCTCAAACGGCGGCGATATCCGCGTGCAACTCCGCACTTTCGCATTCTGGTCCGGCACCGGCCTGCTCACATCGCTCGCGTGGCTTGATTGCAAGCAAACGTGGGTTCCTCTCGCGTGGGTCGCTCTTGCAGTCGGTCTGGCCCTCATCGGTCGGCGCTTCCGCCTCGCTCATCTCACTTACCAGGAGCACGTGCTGGCAATCATGGCCACCGTGCTTATTATCGCGGTCAATAGGGATGCGAGCGCGGCCATCGAGCGCTATATTCCGTTTCTTGGCTGCGCGGTGGCGTTCTACGCATTCTCTCGCTTCAGCACCTTGCGGGAAGCGTCGTATTGCAGGCCCGCGGCCTGGGCGCACACGTGGGCAGCCACGGGCTTGCTCGCCTTGCTTGCCTGGCACGAATCGCCTCAGACGTGGCTCATCGTGATCTGGGCCATCTTTGCGCTCGGCCTGGCCATCATTGACCGTGTGTTCAGCGTGGAAGAACTGCCATGGCAGGCTCACGTGCTCGCTCTTCTTGCAGTAGCCCGCGCCGCTACTCTCAATCTCTTCACCACCGACAAGTGGCACAGCATCGATCTGCGCCTGATTACCGTCTGCGTTCTCGTTGGCGTTCTGTATGCGCTCTCGCGTTGGGTGCGCTTGCCCGCTTCCCTTCAGCCCACCGACGCACGCCATGCCTACACCTGGGTCGCCTCCGCGCTCTTCGCCTGGATGCTCTGGAGCGAGCTGCAGCCCATCAGCGTTGCGCTGGGTCTTGCGGTATTCGGCGTTGCTTTGTTCGAGCTGGGCCACTGGCGAAACATCAAGCACCTGCGGCTACAGGCGTATGGCGCATTCACAGCCGCATTCGCCCGCATCTTTTTTGTCAATCTCACCGCGGCCACTCTCCCCGGTGAAGCCATCAGTCCCCGCATCTACACCGTTGCTCCCATCGCATTGATTTACTTCTTCGTCTGGGCGCAGCTACAACCAAAGCACGCTTCGGCCGAAGACGCTCACTGGTCAACCACCGATTTCATTGCCTACCTTGGCACCATCAGCGTGGCAGCGCTGCTTTACTTCCAGGTTCCAGGGGAGTGGATCGTTTTCGCCTGGGCCATCGCGGCGGTAGTGCTGATCACGGCGAGTCTGCTCCTCAACCAGGAGATATTCCTCCACCAGTCGGAACTGCTGCTTGCGGGCATCGTCATCCGCGCACTCGCGCACAACATCTTCGGGGGGAGTTACTTCCTCAATGGGGGGTGGCGCGGAAATATCGGCATTCTTTCGCTGACAGCCGGACTGCTGCTGCTCGCGCTGCCGATTGCTTTCCGCCTCCGCGCGCGCTACGCCGCGCTCCCGACGAACTCGCGAATCATTCGCGGGCTCGCTCTACGTTACCCGGAGCAGATCTTTTTCTTTGCTCCCGTAGCCCTCGTCTCCGTGATGATTGCTGTCAAGATGAACCCTGGCATGGTCACACTGTCGTGGGGAGTCGAAGGCGTTATGGTCATTCTGCTGGGACTTCTCGCCGGCCAGCGGACCTATCGGATCACCGGCATGTTCCTGCTGCTGCTGTGTGTCGGCAAGATCGTGATTCGCGATGCGTGGCACCTTCAGGAGCGCGACCGCTACATCACCTTCATTGTGCTGGGCGCGGCATTGACCCTGGTTTCCGCGCTCTACAGCAGGTATCGCGAAACGGTGAGGCGGCTGCTATGAAGCAAGTGCTGGCGCTTGCGGCAGTGTTGGTGGTGGCCGGCGTGGCGCTCTATTACGCGCAGCACAAAAGGCATGCCGATGCCGTTAGTGCTAACGCCGTGATCGACATGGCTGCCGACTGGCAGCGCGACGTGTCGCGCGTCCCCTTGCGTGTCACACGCATCTCCGATGAGAAGGAGCAGGTTATTGGAGACGAACTCGCACGGCAATACGAGTCGGAAGAATCGGCCAAGGGACCCGAGGAGCGCGCAACCGAGCACTACATTGAAAGAATAGGCAAACGAGTGGCCGGTCACGCGCAGCGCAAATCGACTTGGCGATTTCACCTTATTGCCGATGCGAACCTCATCAATGCATTCGCGCTTCCGGGGGGTCATGTCTTCGTAGGGCAGGGGCTGCTCGACCGCATAACGAGCGAGGACGAACTGGCCTTCGTCCTCGGACACGAAATCGAACACATCGACCACTATCATGCTGTTGAGCGCGTTCAGATTGAGGCGCAACTGAAGGAACTGAATCTCGATGCCGTGGCCGCGCTCGCCCAGATCCCAATCACACTGTGGCAGACCGGTTACAGCAAGGACGAAGAGATGGAAGCAGATCGCGAAGGCCTTCGCCTGGCCTCGGCCGCGGGATACTCAGCGACCGGCGCCGTGAATCTTCTGGAACGCTGGACTCGGTTACGCCGCGAGTACGTTATCCACGCTGAGACTCCAACGGAAGAACTGAGCCAGCTCGCTATCGACAGTCTTCAGGGGTACTTCCGTTCGCATCCCCTTCCTTCAGAACGTCTCGCTCAAGCAAACGAAGTGATCGCCCACGATCACCTTTCAACGAATCGGCCTCTTAAACCGTTCCATGTGGAATACGAAATCACAGCAAGCCAACGATAGCTTCGCTCCCGCTCACTTCCAGGATTCGCCGCTGTCCGTGGACGTCCACGTTGTCCCGTCCGCAGATTCAATTGTGATTTCCTGCGCCGATTCAAATCGGATGTGGGCAATGGTGTGCGCACTTCCTGGCTTCTCGGGAAGAGGAACTAGGCGCCAGCTTGTGCCGTCGTCATACGAGCGAAATACCTGCGACTTCTCGCCGCCCACCCAGACCTGGCCTCCAAACACGGCGAGCACTTCCATCCGTGCGCCGTCACTGGGAAGGACCGGGTGCCATGTTCCTTGGCCAAACGCGCGTTCCGGCTGTCCCTGTTCGTTGATGCGCCAATGCGGCCTGGTGACCGAGGCGGCGGAGGCAGCAGCGAGGGCGTGGCTCGTCGTCGTATTCGCAAACGCACTCACCGAGGCCGGTGTTTCCGCTCCCATCCGCTGCGACTCCTTCGACCTGCGCGCCAATTCAGTGGGCGGCTCCGGCCCTTTGCCCTGGGATGCGGCGGTCCCAGCCGCCACCGAGGGTGAGAGGATCATTGGAGGAGCGGAGGCATCTGGAGACTGCTCGGCAGGACGGCCTTCGTGCTTCTGCTTCATTGGTTGCGGACGCTGCAGAGGAGTGGGCTGCACGGGTCTCTCTTCCATTCGCCTTGTTGCAACCACAGGATTCTGTGTGGGTGTCTTCAGGCGCTGCAGCACGACGGCTGAACTCACCACGAGAATAGCGGCAGCCGCAGTCAGCCATGGGATGACCACGTGCCATGCCCGACGCTCCTCCCTCCCCAGAAGAAACGGCCTCATCTCGCGTGGCTCTTCTGCACCGCTGCTTGCCAGGCCCAGCACATCGCGGCACTCTGCACAGTACGATAGGTGTGTGAGCACCGTCTCGCGCTCTGCCGGCAGCAGCGCGGCCTCGGCAAACGCAGCCAGAACATCCTCATCCGGGTGAGGGCTGCCGCTGCCTTCAGCGAGCGCGCGCTTAAACGAACTGGAACCAGTCTGATTCAATCGAATCTCATCTCTATTCAGAACGTCTCAACCTTGTTTTCTTGCCCTATATTCCTCGCCACGTCGATGGGAAGATCGCGCACATCGAGCTCTTTCAGGATTTCGTCGCATCTTCGCCCATCCATCCCACTCGATAACATTCGCTCCCGAATTCGCTTCCTGACTGCCGCGGTCACCCTCTCCAACTTGCGGCTTACCGTGGACTCGTGCACCCCCAACTGGCGCCCGATCGTTGCAAGCGTGCGCTGGTCGAGATAATACGATGCCAGCAGGAAGCGCTCCTCGCTGTTGAGTTCGGCAAGCGTCTGGCTCGCAGCTTTCACCACACAATCATCGGTCGCCGGCTCTGCGTTCTCAGGCCTGGCCGCAAACGCGACGCCCGCTTCCAGTTGCTCGTCAAGGCTGACATCACGCGCATTCGAACGGCATCGGTCCACATGACGCTGCGCCAGCACGGTGCGCAACCACCCCGCAAGCGAACCACGGCCCATGTAGTAGTCGAGCTTCGAAACTCGTCGGCCATCCTGGTTTGGCAATCCGTAGAGCTCCGCGTAGAGCCCGTCAGCGAGTTCGCGGCCGGCCGCTTCGTCCTTCGCAATCTGCATTGCGGCCCGATGCATCTCGGCACGATATCGCGCCAGGAACGCGTCCCATGCTGATTCATGCCCGGCCGAGCAGGCCCGCGCCAGAATCAGCTCTTCAATGCGAAGTGATCGCACCAGTGCAATCATGTCGGTTTGATTGAAATCCGCGCCGTAGCGGTTCACCACTGCACGTACATATCCGCGGAACATCTCTCGCGTGATGCCGTAGCGTTTCGCGCCGGATTCCCCAAAGCGCCGTCCGATCGCTTCGCGCAACTCCGTCGTCCCCTGTGAGACATCAGCCGCGAGCGACGCGTGGGGCAGCATTGGTTCCGATACTAGCAAATTCTTTTGCAAGCCATGCGCTCTTCCGCGTTCTTACTAAGGATGAACAGCCACCCGCAGGAGGATTCGACGATGAGTTTGACACTCCCTATCCCACATGGAAAGCAGCATCCGTACAATAAATCCGCATCAACCCGGCACTTTCGCATCGGTCGGACAACCCTGATTGTCTCAGTTTTCTCGATGTTTTCCGCTGTGGCATCATTTGCTGGCGGCCCCATCGAACCGTCCCCCCTCAAGGTGCTGGCCCCGATCGTGCGGGGAAATCTTGCACTTTTCCCGGTGGTCACCGCCCGTTCTTACGACACCTCCCAACTCATGACACTCGATGAGGGCATACGCAACGGCCAGGTCACAGTCACCGAGGCGGGCGACGAGCGCGGACTCGTCCGTCCCGGCCAGTCCCTTCCTCCTCGGAGTGGCGGAGCTGAAGTGAATCGCCTGGTCCTGAACAACAACTCCTCGCGCCCGCTTTTGTTGCTTGCCGGCGAAATTGTCACCGGCGGCAAACAGGACCGCGTCATCGGAGCAGACCGCATCGTGCCGGCTAATTCCGGCCCCATTGATCTGGGTATCTTCTGCGTCGAGCCCGGCCGCTGGGTCGCCTCCAGTTCAAGCTTCGGGTCAATGGGTGCGCAGATGGCCCAACCAAGCGTGCGCACCCCGGCCATGGCGGAGCACAACCAGAGCAGCGTGTGGGCCAATGTCGGCGCCTCCAACGCAAAAATGGCAAAGAATCTTTCAGCCCCCGAGGTTGCGGCTTTGCCCACCACAACTTCCTATGCCAAAATCTTTGCCAGCCCTCAGGTCACAAAAATGGTCGCGCAATATGGCGGCGTCGAGGGCGAGCAAGCGATCCTTCGTGAGTTGCGTAGCAAGGGTGCAGTCGGCGTGGTGGTCGCTGTCGATGGACAGGTCGTGTGGGCCGATGTATTCGCCAGCCCCGATCTCCTTGCCCCCTATTGGCCGAAGCTCTTCCACAGTTATGTGGCCGAAGCCATGACCAGCGGTAAGACGGGTGGGGCAGCCAGCTTGCGCGACGCGGAAGTCTACATGAACATCCTGAGCGGAGGCCGCGAAGTTGTCGAGACGGAACCCGGCGTATTCCAGCGCTCCGATGTGACCGGGGAAGGCTTTCGCCTCTTCGAACTCACTTCTCTCCTGACCAGGGAGAACTTTGTCGTGCATATCACAAAGATGCGGCAAGACCTCGAAGCGCGATCGGCGAAACCTCGAGTCAATTGAATCCTTCGTAGCTCGAGTTTCACGATCGCGTGAACTTGAAACTCGCTGGCGGCGTTTCTGGTGCAGGCCGGACCGGCCTCATAGACTGCGGTTACGGTGTTCAGGCCCGCGCACATACAGACGACTGTGAAGATTCATACCCACAGTCGGGACACAAGGACCGAATGGCCGCGTAGGGTGACGTGCCCACCAATTCTGCGTCCGCTACGAGGGTCCAGTGAAACAAATCTCGGGTGCATTGCAGGTGAGAGATTTTTGGGGACCTACCGCAAGTGAGTCAAATATTAAGGGTCAGGGACGGGATTGAACTGCGGACGCCGGGCTTTTTTGGTCCGCAGCTAGATCCAAACCTTCGAATCGAAGGATCGCTTGGATGCGGACGTCGGATCCGGATTGCGATCGTCTGGATATTCGGGTGGAGGTCCCACTCGATTCATGCGGCCAAAGTTGGGGATCGCAAGTAATGGGGAACCGTCCTGCCAATTGCCGGTAATCACCATAACACCGCCCAGCAAATCCGGACGCCATTCTGCTCGGAGTGGGCCATCGCCCAATTTGCGGTCAATATGCTCGTTGTCGGCCGTCTCCACGTTGTAAATGAGTGGGCCGTATTTCAAAGCCACCAAATCAGCGTCTGCTTTGATTCGGCTGTCCGCGAATACTCGTTGCGGCTCCATCGGCAATTCCAGTTCGATGCGGTCGCCGGACTTCCACTCACGTGTGACCACCGCGTATCCCTTACGAATGTCTGGCGCCTGTTCCTGCCCATTCACAGCAAACCGCTTTACACCGCTCACGCGAGGGGATTCCTTATAGAGCTTGCTTGTGGCTCGATCTGGGATTCGTACGTAAACCGAAAAGGTCTTCGCCTCGTCAGGATTGACCGTAATGGAAATCAATCCCTTCCAGGGGTACTCTGTCTTCTGTATTACCTCGACGTTGGTGCCCGCAACCTGACCCACCTGAATGCGACTGCCGACAAACATGTTCACGTGAAGCCCGTTCTTGCTCTTCGCGTAGGTCCAAGTAGGAAGCATGAGCAAGGTGCGCGCAAAGTTGCCCACGCAGCAAGGGCACACGTGCCACTTGGCGCGCTCAGTGTTCACCAGCGGATTGGTGTAGCAGAAACTCTGCCCGTCGAGCGCCACTCCGCCAAGCAGAGCGTTGTACATCGTCTGCTCGTACAGGTCGGCATATTTTGCATCGTGATAGGCCAGATTGAGCTTGTACTGGAAGAAAACCACACCGCAGCTCGAACACGTTTCGCAATAGGACTCGTTGCGCAGCGAGTAATTCGGGCCGAAGCCTTCTGATGTCTCGCCGCTGCCGATGCCGCCCGTTAGGTAATACTTCTTATTCACCATGTTGTCCCAGAGCGAAATCACTGCGCTCTGGTAGTCGCGATCCTGGGTTTCGGCGGCGATGTCGGCCATGCCGGAATAGAAGTACATCGCGCGCACAGCGTGGCCTACGGCTTCGTATTGTTGGCCGGGGGGCAAATGACTCTGATCGTATTCCGATCCGCCCCTGCGCGAATCAAGGAGGAATTTCGCGAGGGCGATATATGCATCTCCGTGATGATTGCCCTCCTGGTCGTTTACGAAGCGCCCGAAGCGCACCAGCGCCTGCTCCATCTCCTGGTGTCCGTCGAACCATTCCTTCTTGCCCGGTCCGATGTTTGCAACCCAGCAATCCGCCAGCTTTTTGGCGGCGTTGTACAGGCGCAAATCCTTGCCATCCGTAAGCGTGTGGTGATTGATGGCTGACTCGATGAAGTAGCCAGAAACGTAGCCTTCATGATTGCCGCGATGATCCGGCGACCAGCGCTCTGGCCAGTCCTTGCGGTCAGCCAATATGTAAGCGGTTTGCAAGTAGCCATCCGGCATCTGGGCAGCGAGGATGATCGGAATCCAGCGCTCCAGGGTTGCACGCATCAGTTCCTGCGCCGTTACGATCGCCTCGTCACCTTGTGGATCAACCATGAGCGCGATGCACATCGACTCGACTGTCTGGTGCACCCATGCGTTCGAAAATACATATCCTTTGTGCCTGCCGTGCGACTCGCCGCGATTCACCTTGCCGGCTTCAATAAAGTTGTCGATGCCGCCATCGCCACGCATTTTCGCGATGTCCGTTCGCTCGCACATTGCGATGCAATGGGGAATCCAGTTCACGATCAGTGTCTTTGCCCGTTCCTTCCATAGCTGCCCGTCGATTGAGTATTTGCGTGTATAAACCACATCGAGACGGTCGGCAGGCGGCGCCGGCTCCACGTGGACGTTGATTGAGCGCGACGGCGCTTTGCCTTCGGAAGCCTCCAAGGTCAGGACGTAATCACCAGGCTGGGAAAATGTTGCTGTGGTGGCTTGCGAAGTTGAAGCGGCAAACGCGACAGCGCCCGGACCTTCGGCCTTGACCCATCTCGATTTGTTCTGGCTTGAATCCTTGAGCCACGTTACCTTGCCGGACAGGTAAGTCCGACCGTCACTCACTACCGATCGGTCCACACCGGCATCAATCACCGGCGGAAGTGCAGGAACAGCACCGTAATGGAAGACTTCCCACTCGAGAATGCCTGCAGGGCGATCCTTCTGGGGCGTTACCTCGAGCCGTAATCTGGTGGTCTTCACCGGGTCGAAGCTCGTCGCATTCATCCTGTCCAAGGCTACGCCAAGGCCCTGTGGATGAGGTACTTCAACGAAGTCGCTTCCATTCCAGTAAAGTATTCGATAATTCTCGGGCGGCAAAATCCTGGGACCACCGCTGCCAGGCAAAACGCCCGCGCGCGGACGATCAACCGCCCAGTAAACCTCTACCCTGTTGACGCTGACTGGCTCGCTCCATTCGTACTGCACCCAACTCGTGCGGCTGCCGCCTCCTGACTCCTCGGCCCAGAGTGCATAGAGCGCGTGTGCGCGGTCGAACGAATTGTCGGGGGCGAATCCGTCATTCAACGCGGAAATCTTGTCTTCGCTCCTCACCACCTGGCTGGTCGGAATAGCAACCTGTGCAATATTCAGTGGGCTCTCTGGTGCTTGGGCATATGTGCTTGGCGCAGACAGTGCGGTAAGCATTGCCGCACCGCCGAGTCCTACGAGGAATTCCCGACGGCTCGGTTCCAATGGCGGGTCGGGCTTTCCCAAATCCGAGGGCATACTTTTCGAAGTGTCGGAAGAATGTTCGCAATTCATTTTTGGATTCCGTTTCACTAGTCAAGACATTTATCGCGGAGGCACAGCAAAGTTAAAGTGGTTGTGAAGTTGCATGCAATGGGTCAGGTGTACCACATCCTCCTGCGGCACCGCACGTTCAAATGCTTTCACTCAATGACCGTACAACCGTAAACAAGTTTAAGCTCGACAAGCCTGACGCATCAATAGCTCCACACCTGCACTACCAGTCCGTATCCGAGGCTGCTTATCGTCGCTTAGTCAGTGCCGATGATGCCCTGACGCAAGGCGACCGTCGCGGCCTCAGTTCGATCCGCGACTTGAAGCTTGGCGCTAATGTGGTTCATATGATTTCGCACCGTGTAGTGACTAATTTGAAGAACCCCGGCGATCTCCTTGTTTGTGAGCCCTCTCGCAACCATTTCCAGGATTTCAATCTCTCGGGCGCTCAAGCTCGATCGGGCGTCCCGTTCCTCGATCCACTTGAGCATGCGTTCAGGAAAAAAGGTCCCACCGGCGACCACCACCTCAATTGCGGTAACGATCTCTTCACGCGGCGCATTTTTGGAAAGATACCCTCGTGCACCCGCTTTGACTGCCCGATAAATCTCTTCTTCGTACTCGTAACTTGACAGGATGATTGTCTTAGGTTGGTGCTCATGGGCCTTCAACATATTCAGCAGATCGATTCCATTGATACTTGGCATGCGCAAATCTAAAAGCATCACGTCGACAACAGTGCCCCCAAGTATTTCCATTGCCTCTTCCCCGGAGTGGGCAGCTCCAGCCAATTTCAACCCCACTTGTCGCCGAAGAAGTGATGCCAATCCGGCGCGAACTACGGGATGGTCATCAACGATGAGAACTCGAACGGCTGCTTTAGTTTCTGGCACGTTTGTCATGCATTTTCCTCATTTGAAGCTGAATCAGCCATCTGTGCGAGAGCTCACGAAGAAAAGATGGCGGCAATGTGGCCAGAACGTGAACCATGGTTCCTTGTCCAGGTACGCTGTCGATCCGGAAATGAGCGGATATGTTGTCCGCGCGCTTATGCATCCCGCGAATGCCAAACCCCGCCGAATCGCTTGAAACAACGAACCCCATTCCGTCGTCCTCAACAATCAACTCCACCGTGGACTTCCCATATGCGACCGTGATGGTCAGTCGGGAACAATGGGAATGGCGAATGGAATTGGCAATCGCCTCATAACCGATCCGCAGCAATGTATCGGACACACGCAGCGGAATGTTCTGAATGTCTCCTTTACTCGTCGTTTCTATTTCGACGGAAGAGCTCTTAGAAATCATGCGCCGAGCACATTCTTCGAGTGTAGATAACAGCCCAACAGACTCCAGGTGTTCCGGGCGCAGCGCTGAAATGCTGCGCCGTGCCTCTTCATGACTATTGCGAACCATTCCCTGCGCCAGCTCAAGCTGGGGCATTATTTCGATTCCGTCTTTCACATCATCGCAAATTGCCTGGAGCTGAAAGCCGAGACCAGCGAAGCTCTGGGCAAGCGTGTCGTGCATCTCATGAGCCAGGCGTTGTCGCTCGTCAAGTACGGCTTGCATGCGCCACCGCTCCACAAAGAAGAATCCCGTCATCCCGGCAAAGGAGAGTAGAAGGATGCAGATTGCGAGTTCGAGAATGTGAGCCGGACTCCACCACGGCGGACCCTCCAGAACTTCAATATCGCCTGAGGATGGCAGAAGTAGCGCGAATGCGGTCAGGTCATGTGTGTACCTGGAATCGATTACGCAGATTCCTCGCATCCGCAACTTACTTTTCTCCTTGAGCGAATCGAGATGTGGCGAGCGCCCTAGCCCATTCACCACGGCAATGAAGGACTGGCTCTCGTCTTCCAGTGTCAGGATTCCCGTTCCCTTGCCATCCTCGTGTTTCTCTGCAAGTCTCCCCTGGACTTCCACATACTGAGCGTCAAAAGCTCCAGTCGCGGCCTGCGACGCTGCAACTGCAACTGGAGAGACCGGTGTGTGCGACCACAGCAGGCGGATGTCCGCATTGCGAAGCTCCGAGCTGAAATCATGCAAATACACATCACCTCTGACTTCAATGTCGTCCCCAATCTGCAAAGGGGCATGCGGATGACTGCTGAAAATCGCAAGTCCTCCCGTCGAGTCCTGGATGTATAGCATCGGCGAGGTGAGGGTAACCACACCCTGAACTGTAACGAAGCTTGGTGCATCCGGGGATAAAAGTCGAAGGCTGCTGATTGTCTGTGCGTCCACGCCCGAACGGTGTGCTTGTAGGTCACGCTCAATGGGTTCAAGGTATCGGTCATGAGGAGCAGGCTCTGATCCCGTTGGAAGCTGCCTGGGCACAGCCAATTCCGGCTGTAGGTTTCCGATCATTGCAGTCAGATCGCGTTGCGTCGCCGGCTGAATCTCTACATTTCTCCACTGTGCACCGGTGTTATACGACTTGAGGCCGAATCGCCCAGACTTGATGCAGTCAGGATCCCGGATAGCGATCGTCGTTGTCTCACCGTTTTGAGAAGTAGCGCTGACGGCGAAATCGCAGTCAAATGCCAGAAACTTGAGGTGGTACCACTGCTGCGCAAACACGCGGGGCAACACTGCCTTGGCCGCATATTCTCTCCACCCGTAGTCGGCCCGCCCCATCATCAGCGTGTTATCAAGGTCGCGCAATCCGGCCATGTAACCGTGGTAGGCATCTACCCCCTTTTCTTCGTCACTGGCACGGATAATCAAGCCGGCGTCACCGTACTGCCCGAGCAAAAGAACGTCAGCATCGACAGAGTAGTTGGACCAGTATTCGGGTCCGGTCATCAGCTTGGCGCCGCGCTCATCGGAATTGTTGCTCATCACGCCATCAGCATATTGCCAGGTGCCGCCAAACGCTTGCCAATCGTCTTGTTTTTCAAGCGAGACGATCTGACGTTGCGTCGGCCACCGGTGCATGATCGAAGGGTATTTAATTGCACCGATCGTGAACAGGGCTAGCGACGCCGTTGCCAGTAGGGCGAGAAAGATACTTCGTCTCGTGACACTTCTCACTGTGGCGACCACCACGAAAGGTTCAGGATCTGACGGATCTCGGCTGAATCCACATTCTCGCGCGTCATCAGGACAGGCTCGACATTGATTTCGGCGGATCCGGATGTGCCGTGGATCTCATGATTCATGAGCTCCATCGCTATTCGCCCCATCTCGAACGTATTTTGTACCACGACGGAGTCAATACCTCCGTCGCGAATAGGGGGAATCAGATCCTGATCAAATCCCACCACCTTGATCGAATGAACCTTGCCAAACTCGACAAGCGCGTAATACGTTCCTCTCGTTGAGGCGAGGGAGAGTGCCACGATTGCGTCGAGCGACTCGCTGCCGGCGAGTAGCTCTTCCGCATTGTGTTGTTCTTGCGGAACGCTCGCGAGGCCCAGTCTGCGAGCGACGACGCGAATTCCCGGGAACTCGCGGCTCAGCGTCGTCTCAAAGCTCCGCTCTCGCACGGTGTTGCTCTTAAGTTCCGGCCCGATTCCCACAATGGCGATTTTGCCCTCTCCCTGAAGGATCAAGCCAATCCTGCGAGCGGCGATTCGCCCTCCTGCTTGCTCGTCGTTCAACACATAGCCGAGTTTGGGTCCGGTTGGGATGCCAAGTTCCGTACCAATCACGACCACCGGAACGTCGCGGGCAAGAACCCGACGGATAGGCGTTCGCAAAGGGAGCGTTTGGATTGGCGAGACTATGATTCCAGCCACTCCCCGATCGACAGATTTCTCAATCAGAGAAATCTGCGTCTGCGTGTCATCGTCACGCATGGGTGCATTCCAGTAGAGATTCAGCCCGACAGAGCGTGCTACTGCGGCGGCGCCTGCATGTTCTGGCTCCCAAAGCGCAGTTCCCGACGTACGCGGAATGACAGCCACAGTCAGAGGCGCCCTCTTGCAGCCGACAACTGAAAGCGAAACAAGCAGCAAAACGCCCGCAAACAACTTTGACGGTTCGCAAATCACAATGCGACGATTCCTGTGAGAATCCCTTCGCCTCTCGATCACATGACTTCCTCTTACCCCGTGCGCAGTTGTCTCTGGAAGGCTCCGCAACCTGACTAACAGTGTTCTTCCCAAAAGGGAATGGTTCATCTGCACCATACGGAGGAAGGCTGAGAATCGCCGGTATGTCATCGATTCGCGAAGCGGACCGTCGGGCCATTATACGGCGCGTCTGGGTTTAAATGACGGGAGTGCACTTCGTCCGATTTGGCACGAAACCGGACTGGGTCCGCCATGGAAAAGGCAACTTGATCACTTTACGTGTCTCACTACTTATCAACGGCGGTAGACTACTCAGCAAACGGGAGATTGTTTTGCCTGCAAAGGATCACGAAAGGACGCGCGACAAGTGATGAAGTTGAACTTCTTTTCACGCTTCATCCATTTACTCCTGGTCCTGCTTTCACTGCAATCAGCTGTCTTGGGACAAACATCAAATGACCCGGTGCACTCGATTACGTCGGCACTTCGTGATCGCGAGTTTGAGAAAGCATTGCAGTTGCTGCAGCCCTCGATTCAGAGTTCCCCAAAGAACCCCCAGTTATGGACGCTGCAAGGCCTTGCATTTGCTGGCAAAGGCGACTCCCAATCCGCGCTTGCTTCGTACAGGCATGCGCTGATAATCGCTCCGGACTATCTTCCGGCTTTGGAAGGAGCGGCCCAGATCGAGTATGAAGTTGGAAGCAAAGACGCTATTCCTCTTCTTGAGCATGTGCTGAAGATTCGTCCGGGCGACGTCACATCTCACGCTATGGTGGCCGTCCTGGCTGAAAAGGATGGTGACTGCGCTACCGCTGTAAAGCACTTTTCGAAGAGCGGACCCATCCTGGAGTCGCAACCTGAAGCGCTGCAGGGTTATGGTGTTTGCCTGTTGAAACTCAAGCAAACTGACGAAGCCATTCAGGTTTTCCAACAACTCATGACAGCGCGCCCGAACGACGCTCGTTGCAGGCGAGCGCTCGTGACAGCTCAACTCGACGCGGAAAGACCGCAGGACGCGCTTACGACAATGCAGCCACTGTTGGCTTCGAACCTGGATGTCAGCACGATGCGATTGGCAGCCGCTGTCTATGAGGCGAACAAGGACACACCAAACGCCGTGAAGATTCTGAGAGACGCAATCGTAAAGGACCCGCAACAGACCGCGCTATATGTGGATTTTGCTGAACTCGCCATGGATCACCAGTCATTTCAAACTGGCGTAGAGATGATCGACGCTGGACTGAAACTTCAACCAGGGGCTGCCCAGCTCTACGTGGCTCGAGGTGTGCTGTTTGTGCAGCTTGCTGATTACGAGAAGGCGGAGAACGATTTTGAAAAGGCTGAGCAACTAGATCCGGCACAAGCAATGAGTGCGGCGGCGCAAGGCATGCTGGCGGAAGAACAGAATCAGAACGATCCCGATCAGGCGCTCGCAACGGTGCGAGCCAAGCTTGCCAAGAAGCCTGATGATGCATTTCTGTTGTATCTGCAATCCGCGATCTTATCCAAGAAGTCCCCAGAGCCTGGCTCGCCCGAGTTTCAGCAGGGTCTTGATTCGGCAAAACGAGCCGTAGGTCTGCAACCTTCGCTCTCCGCAGCACATAACGTTCTCGCCAAGTACTACCTAGATGCCGGACAGAATGCACTCGCGGCCAAAGAATGCCGACTCGTTTTGGAACAGCGTCCCTCCGATCAGAGTGCCCTGTATCATCTCGTGATGGCGCTCCGCAAAACGGGCGACGAGGCCGAAATCCCCGATCTGCTCAAAAGGCTTGCCACGGCGCGCCGGG
The DNA here is from genome assembly GCA_025353435.1 of Acidobacteriota bacterium. Taxonomy (GTDB): domain Bacteria; phylum Acidobacteriota; class Terriglobia; order Terriglobales; family Acidobacteriaceae; genus Telmatobacter. The sequence goes on from JANXQR010000299.1 coordinate 15,245, forward strand.
CGGCGACCAGGGACGAAAGCGAACGCAACCGCTACAAGTTGGTCGTCACTCCTGCCAGTTAGCGAGATGAGTTCTGGTGAGGCTCGAATAGGAAGCGATCCTTTACTCGGATGCGGGCCAACCACCATAATGGAGACATTTTGGAAAGCACTACTAAATGACTATCAGCCGCCGCTCCTTCTTTCTCATTTCAATTTGCGCCTTTGCACAGCGGTTGCTGGGGCAAGAACAGCAAGGAATCGCGACCCGCAGTGTTGCGGCGCAGTCGAAACCGGCCCCCTCTGGCCGGCCCTTCAATGCGCACTTCACCGATATTGCGAGAGAGGCGGGCTTACACAACCCTGTGATCTACGGCGGGGTTGAATCGAAGAAATACATCATGGAAGCCAATGGATGCGGCTGTGCGTTCATTGACTACGACAACGATGGCTGGATGG
>JANXQR010000328.1 GCA_025353435.1 Acidobacteriota bacterium
GAATCACCGCCTCCGTCACCAGTGCTTCCGTGTGGTAGGCCTCGGTGCGGGTAGAAAAAACGGGAACCGAAAGTGTGCGCACGTCCGGCGGCAGATGAGCGGCCGATCCCAGCGTGTGATAGCCGCAGCCTGTGATGGCCAGCAATAACGCGACGGAAGCGGCCTGGAACGATTTGCGCATGAGTCCATGTTAGCGGAGCCTGATCAAGATTCGCGGAGATCAAGTTTGCGGAAATCAGGGCACACGGAAATAGATCAACCGTGAAGAGCAGCGTCATACCCAAGCCGTGGCCAGCATCCCAATCCCAACCGGGGAAAGCTTCAGGCCGTCGGCGCGACCATTGAAATAGAGATCATTCAGCCCGTCGTGGTCCACCTGCTCTATGCGATTGAAGCCCGCGTTACGCAATTCAGTCTCAGCCTGTTCCGGCGTCAAGAAGAGCTGGAACGGCTCCCCTGCGGCGGCGACACGCTCGGCCAGCCTGTCAAAGATCGCACGGCGTTTCGGTGACAGGGATGCGGGCGGGAATGCGTAATCCAGCGTAATCCCGCTGCCAGCAGGGAACTGGGCGACGGTTCTGATCGTCGAGCGGAACGCGTCAAGCGTGAGGTAAGGCGCAACGCCGAGCCAGCTGAAGAATGCGGGCGCGCTGAGATCGAGTCCCGATTCGCGCAAGCCGTCGGCCAGCGCCTTGTGCTCAAAGTCGAGCGGAACGAACGTCAGGCTGTCCGGGATCGGGATGACGGCATCAGCAAGCAGCGAGCGCTTCCATTCCTGCGTTGCTGGAAAATCGACTTCAAAGACGTGCAGATGCGGGAACGGATTGCGATAAGCAAAGGTGTCGAGGCCAGCGCCCAGGACCACATACTGGCGAACTCCGGCCGCAACGGCACTACCAAGATTGTCTTCAGCATATCGGCTACGCGCGGCCATGAATGCACGAAAATCGCGCCCCACCGGGTGCATGGCGCGCTCCAGATCGTTCTCGTATCCGGGCCCGATGAGGCGAAGGGCGATGGGATCGTCGAGGACCGGAGGCGGATCGGCAATCTGGTGCGCGGCGCGACGAATCGCTACGCGCAACGCGGTTCTGCTGGGTTTCCCTGTCTCCATTACCTCTGCAGTTTATGACGTGAGAGGCGAGAACCCTTAGGATGGAAACCAGGATGGATGCATGAGCTGGATTGGATGGGCGCTGCTTTCGGCGTTGTTTGCCGCAGCCACGGCGCTGCTGGCCAAAGTGGGCGTGGCGCATGTTGACTCAAACCTGGCCATGGCCATCCGCACCAGCGTGGTCGTTGTGTTTGCCTGGGGGATCGCGCTGGCGTTGGGCAAGCACGGTGAAATACGGTTGCTGGACCGCCGGACCGTGCTGTTTCTCGCGCTGTCCGGACTAGCCACCGGCCTTAGTTGGATATGCTACTTTCGCGCGCTGCAAATGGGGCCGGCATCGCGGGTGGCTCCGCTCGATAAACTCAGCGTTCCCCTGGTGATGATTTTTGCGTGGCTGTTGCTGGGTGAAAAACTCACAGCACCCGCGCTGTTGGGTGGAGCGCTCATCACGGCTGGAGCCATCGTCATGGTGTTGGGTTGAGTACAGTTGAACGGTGAACAGCGGCCAGTGAATAATACGATGTCTAATTCGCGAATCAGCCCAAATCCGGTGCGCCGCATTGTGCTTACGGGTTTCATGGGCTCAGGTAAGAGCACCGTCGGTCCGCTGGTTGCGAAAAGGCTGGGCTGGCGGTTCGTGGACGCCGACGACGTGATTGTTGCGAATACGGCGATGCCGATCCACGCATTTTTTGCGCGGCACGGCGAGGCAGCATTCCGGAAGCTGGAGCACGAAACCATCGCGCGGCTCGCTGCCGGAGATCGGCTGGTGCTGGCCCTCGGTGGTGGAGCAATCGAGACCGACGCCACGCGGGAGTTGCTGCTGAACCGCCCAGGAACGCTGCTGGTGCACCTCGAAGTCACACTGGCCACCACGCTCGAGCGCTGCCGCGGGACCGAGAAAATTCGGCCGGTTCTGGCCGACCAGGCAAACCTGATCGCCCGCTATGAGCGGCGCCTGCCCCTGTATCGTTTGGCCCACTTTTCGATTCCGGCCGATTTGGTGTCGCCAAAAAAGCTGGCCGAATCAGTCGTGCTCGCCGCAGGACTTTAGCCGCCGTCCCACGGCCCTATGTCGCCGCTTGTTATCATGGGAAATGGACCCGGGCTGGTTGAGCCACGGGCACTCTTCACCGAGGTTTTCTTCGCCATAATGGCGCCCCACACCGCAATCCCGATCGAACTTTCGTCCCATGCCAACGTCCCCGCGCACGGCGCCATTTCCGTGCCCGAACCCGGTAAGACCGCGCAGCTGATCGCCGACTTTCGCGAGCTCTTCAAAGTCCGCGTGACCGGAATGGTAATCGTCACCGGGTGGGCGGGATTCTATCTAGGCTCCATGCAGTCTGGCATTTCAACCATGCAGCGGGGGCTGCTTGACACCCTGGTCGGCATCGGGCTGGTCTCCGCCGGGGCAAGTGCCCTGAATCAGGCCCTCGAGCGCAAAACCGACGCCCTCATGACGCGCACCGCCGACCGTCCGCTGGCATCGGGAAGGTTCTCGCTCGCATTTGGCGTGTTGGCCGGCCTCGCCGCACTTTTTCTGGGCGGCGAATGGCTTGTCCTTCGTACTAATCTGCTGACGGTAGCGCTGGCGATGCTGACCGCCTTCACCTACGTGGCCGTATACACGCCTCTCAAGCGCGTCACAACGCTGGCCACATTCATCGGCGCGTTCCCCGGCGCCATGGGACCGCTGCTGGGCTGGACGGCCGCGCGCGGGCGAATCGAGTGGCCAGCCGTGGCGTTGTTCGCGATTCTGTTCGTCTGGCAGTTCCCCCATTTCATGGCCATCGCCTGGATGTATCGCGAGGATTACGCAAAGGCCGGCATCCGCATGCTGCCCGTGGTGCAACCGGACGGCTGGTCCACCGTGATTGAAGCTCTTTTCTACGCAGTGGTAATGATCCCCGTAAGCCTGGCGCCGTGGAAGCTGGGCATGACCGGGCCTACGTACGCAGTCCTGGCAGTAGCTCTCGGAATCTTCTATCTCGCCTACACGATCCGATTTGCGGGTATCCTGCGCACCAAGGATCCCACTGAAAGCCGCATGCTCGCACGCGATCTGCTTAAAGTTAGCGTGATCTACCTCCCTCTCCTTATGACGACGCTGATGCTTTGCGCCATCGCGAAGCATTGAAGGATTCAATGACAACCGCTGCACGCACCGCTCCCAGCCCGTCAAACACGCGCCCCGCCATCGCCGTAATCCTGGTGATCAGCGCGGCCGCCACCCTGTTTTTGTTCTGGCTGATCTATGTGCATCCCGCATCCGACGCAGGAAGCACGCGCTACGCATTTCTTCCAGCGCTCAATGCCATCCTGAACGGCCTGAGCGCCACAGCTCTGCTCATCGGATTCACGTTCATTCGCGCGCAAAAAATCGCCGCACATCGCGCGTCGATGATGACGGCTTTCATCTTTTCCACCCTGTTTCTGGTGAGCTACATTGCGCACCATGCCCTGCACGGCGATGTGCGCTACCCGCACGACGCCGACTTCCGCGCCTTCTACCTCTGCCTGCTCGCGAGCCACATTGTCCTGGCGATCATTGCCCTTCCCATGATCCTCGTCACCTTCTTCTTCTCCCTGACCAAACGATTCCCGCAGCACAAAAAAATCGCGCGCTGGACGTTTCCGCTCTGGCTCTACGTCTCCATCACCGGCGTAATCACCTACGTCATGCTGCATCTGGCACTGAGCCGGAGATGATTGTGCAAGAGAGCAATAACATGGCAGGCAAGGCGCAGCCTAGCGATGGCACAGCGGAGTTGCTGCGCGGCGGCGGCCTCATGGTAGGCACCGGGCTGCTCGCAGGCATTCTGCTTTTGACTCTGTTCGGCGGCATGACCAAGATCGGAGCCACCACCAACGCCGGCTGGATCGCACTCATCGTTGCCCTCATGTGCCTGCCGTTCGGAGCTTTGCTTCTGACGCTGGGCATCGCAAAATGGTTCCGCAACCGGAGTCTCCAACGTTTGCACTGATTACATGACGGCCGCACATTCGGCCACTCACCGCAGACCAGGTGATAGATTCGCATCCATCGCCGTCTGCTATCCTTTTTCGTTGATAGTGGGGAGCACAAGAATATGGCAAGAAGCGTGAACAAAGTCATCCTTTTGGGCAACGTCGGGAAAGACCCCGAGATTCGTTCCACCGCCGGCGGCAACATGGTAGCCAACTTCACCCTGGCCACCAGCGACAGCCAGAAGGACGCGCAGGGCGCATGGCAGGAACGCACCGAATGGCACAACCTGGTCGCCTTCAAACGCACTGCGGAAATCGTGCGCGACTATGTGAAGAAGGGCTCAAAGCTCTACATCGAGGGCAAGATCACGAATCGCAGTTGGGACGACAAGGAGTCCGGTCAGAAGCGCTACAAGACCGAGATCCTCGTCAACGAACTCGTCCTGCTCTCCGGCCGCGAAGAAGGCGGTTCGGGCGCAAGCTCAGGCGGTTACAGCCGGCAACAGTCGGGCGGGTCAGCGGCGATGGATCAGCGCCCGGCAGCGGGTAACGACGAATATGCGCAGTCTGCCGAAATCTCCGACGACGATATTCCGTTCTAACATTTACGCGCGCAGGTCGCGCAATGCCGCCTGCGCCGCGTGATATCCGCACATGCCGTGCACTCCTCCACCCGGGGGAGTGGACGCAGAACACAGATAAAGACCGGGCGTCCCCGTACGATATCCGCGGATGCTCGGACGTAGCAAGGTCTGCCGCAGCGAAAACGCTCCGGCGTTCACATCGCCTCCAATCAGGTTTGCATCCATCGCTTCAAGATCAGCCGGTGCAAACACGCGGCGAGCCAGCACGCAGTCGCGAAACCCCGGCGCGAACCGCTCAATCTGCGCTTCAATCGCACCGGTGCGATCTTCGCCAGCCCCATTCGGCACATGGCAATAGGCCCACGCCGTATGCTTGCCAGCCGGTGCTCGCGTGGAATCGAAGAGCGATGGCTGCGCGACCAGCAGATACGGTTTGTCGGCCTGCCTTCCCTTCGAGATTTCATATTCGGCCTGCGCAATTTCAGCGAACGTCCCACCCACATGCACCGTCATTGCGCGACCGCATTCTGAAGCCTTCCACGGGATCGGCGCCGACAACGCGTAATCAATCTTGAATGCACCTGGGCCAAATTGAAAGCGCTCAAGCGTTCGGCGATAATTCGGCGTGAGGCGCGTGCCGCCAATGCGTAGCAACTGTCGCGGCGTCAAATCGCACATCACCATAGCGTCCCGCGTATCGAGTTCTTCGAGAGAGTCGATCCTGCGCGATGTATGCACCAACCCGCCTAGTTGCTCTAGGCGGCGAATCAACGCATCTGGAATCGATTGCGCGCCGCCCTTCGCAATGGGCCATCCGATCGCGGTCGCGGCAGCACCCAATACAAGAGCCACGGCGGAACTCATCGGTTGATTGAACGCAAGCATTGAGTGACCAACAATGCCGGCAAAAAGCGCACGGGCTCGCTCCGTATGGAAGCGGCGCACGAGAACCGTGGCAGGCAGGATGGCGTGTACGCCGAACGGCGCCATGAGAAGTGGATACGAGGGAATGTGCAGCGGTGACCGCAATACATCGTCAGCAAATTCCCACCAGCCTTCCGCAACGGGCCGCATCAGCGCCGTCCACGACCTTCCGTCAGAACCAAGCTGGTGCTCCTGGTCGTCGAAGGAGTGTTCGAGCATTACCGCTGTCCCATCATCGAGTGGATGCGCTAGGGGTGCATCGCCGTGCACCCACTCCAGACCGAGCTCTCCCATGGGAAGTGAACGGAAAAAGGGCGACCCGGCTCCCATGGGATAAACAGACGATCCAAAATCGTGCAGGAAACCCGGCAATGTGAGCGCCATGGTGCGCGCTGCTCCGCCTGCCTGCGCCTCGGCCTCGAAGACTTCAACCGAAAGCCCCGCCTGGGCAAGCACCACCGCAGCGGACAGCCCGTTAGGTCCGGCACCGATCACGATTGCGCGCTTCAACGGATTCATCTTCTCCAACGCACTCGCGCATAGCCATTGCCATTCAAACGGCTAGTCACCATGAGATATCGCAGACCATTGGTCACGGCTGTGCGTAATATCCAGTTACGGCGCGCACCGTGAGTTCCGGCCGAGCGGCCGTTATCGTGAGGCGATGATACTCGTCGACTTTCGCGGCGGGCGCAGAGTCGATCGACAACACATAATACGAATCCGCATCGGAAAAACATCGGGCCAAGTCCGCGGCGAGTCCCTTCTCGTGGTCGTAAATCCGCCCTCCGCTTTGATAAGCGATGACTGGGAGTGCGAGGCTGGCCGCGGTCGCTAGGTCAGCACTTGGGGTCCCTCCCTGGAACTTGGCAAGATCAACCTCGTCGAGCTTTCGGTCTGTCCCAAAATCCGGCCAGGACACCGCATCAAGCGTTATCTGCGCTTCACGCAATGCCGTTGAAAGTTCGACAAGATTATCAAAATGGTTCTGAATAAGATGAGGAGTGTCCGGCGCAAAATGCGGACCAGAGAGAGTCGGCCATCCTTGCCCAATCCAAATCAGGATCAGGCAGCCCGGGACATCGACCTGTAACTTCGCCAACCTCACAAGGGCTGTTATCGAATGAGTGAATCTCTCATTGAGACACGCTCCCATCCCCTCCGCCAGTTCATCTCGTCGGTGCGCAATGCTTTGGTCTACGGCGGTAATGGCGATCGACCTGGCATCCATTGCGGCATTATGCCAATCTTCCAGGCAGTCGACAGGATGAATATTTTTGGCCATCTGGGAGAGTTCGCTCAAAAGCTCATCGACGCTCCGCAAAGGCTTGCCGGCTTGCCCGTCTTCACTCCTTGAGAGCGAGACCAGTGAAGTTGGATAGCGGAGCGAGCTCCCATTCGAACGCAGAAACTTTTCAATCTCCATGCGCTCGTAGGCTAATCCCCGACTCGAATTATTGAGACTGTCAATCACAATCAGAACGTGGGCTCGGGCCCGAGCACCGTCATCGATTGAACGAAAGCTCGATATCTTCTGCGCCTGGCTTTCATCGAGCACATTAAAGTCTTCCGGCTTCAGGCCGGTGACCAGCTTCCCGGATGGATCAGTGACTTGCACGTTGAGCACAATCCGGTGCTGCGCCTGATAGCGCTCTTCGCGCTGTTCCTTGGTGCGGGGAATCAGCTGAATGTGAGAATCCTGCGCTGGTGCGGCTTCACCGGGCGGCCCAGGTTGCGCCGCGCAGAACGATGCAACGAAGACCACGGCCCAAAACATCCGGTGATTTCTTGGCATTGCCTGAAAGCTCCAGTGAAATTGGACTTCGCGCCCTTCACTATGTCCTGATCGGTTCTGAATCTACTCCGCTTTGACAAGCGTTTCAATCAGCGCCTCACGTCGCTGGCCGGCCAGCACTTC